>JAFAUA010000463.1 GCA_019243595.1 Acidimicrobiia bacterium | reverse complement strand
GTTCGGGATCGGGTACGTCGCCGCCCACCGGGCCGGCGCAGCGGCCGTGCCGATCAACCCCAGGTACGCGAAGCGGGAGATCGACCACGTGGTCGCCGACTGTTCACCCCGCATGGTGCTCGACGCCGACGGCCTTCGAGCCATCGAAGCGAACGCACAGGACACCGCGGCGTTCGCCGTCGACGTCGGTGACGACGACGTCGCCGACATCTTCTACACGTCGGGTACGTCAGGGCTTCCGAAGGGTGTGGTCTCGACCCACGCCAACGCCGCCCACCACTCGCTGAAGCCCATGGAGGCCGGCGGCGTGTTCCAGCACTCGATGCCGCTCGCCACCTTCACCGGCGTGCACGGAGCGCTGCTCACCCCGATGCGGCTGGGCGTCACGAGCGTCGTGCAGCCAGGCTTCGACACGTCCCGGTTCGCCGAGCTGATCGAGGACAAGCGGTCGAACTACGTGCTGATGGTGCCGGCCCAGATACTGCTGCTGCTCGAAGCGCAGACCCTGCAGGAGCACGACACCTCGTCGGTACTGGCGGTGATGTTCGGCGGGGCGCCGACACCGCCCGCGGCCGTCGAGGCCCTAGGTGACGCGTTCCCCAACGCCGTGCTCATCAACGGCTACGGCCTGACCGAGGGCGGGGCCAGCATTTGCACACTGCCGCCCGGCGAGGCCAAGCGGCGACCCGGTTCTGTCGGCAAGCCCATGCCCGGCGCCGAGGTCGGCGTCGTCGACGACGACGGCAGGCCGGTGGCCCAGGGCGACGTGGGCGAGATCGTGCTGCGGGTGCCGACCGGTGAACGGCGGTACTGGGGTGATGACGAGGCGACGGCGGAGACCTGGCGCGACGGCTGGGTGTACACCGGCGACCTCGGCCGCGTCGACGAGGACGGCTACCTCTACGTCGTCGACCGCAAGAAGGACATGATCCTGCGCGGCGGCTACAACATCTACTGCGTCGAAGTGGAGGACGGTCTGCACGCCCATCCCGACGTCGTCGAAGCCGCCGCCGTCGGCACCCCCCACAAGGTGCTCGGCCAGGACGTGTGCGCGGTCGTGCGTCTGCGCGACGGCGCCCCAACGCTGACCGTCGACGACGTGCGCACGTTTCTCGCCGACCGTCTGGCCGACTACAAGCTCCCCCGCCGTGTCGAGGTGCGCACCGAGCCACTTCCCCGCACGGGCATGGGAAAGGTCGACAAGAAGGCTCTGCTCGCGGAGCTGGAAGGAGCGTGAGATGAACGTCGTCGAGCTCATGCAGAAGGCCAAAGACTCCGTCGACATCCACCAAGTGTTCGGCGAGCCGTACCAGGTGGGTGACGTGACGATCATCCCCGTCGCCCGCGCCGGCGGGGGTGGTGGCGGCAGCGCCTCGGCAAGCATCCGCGGCGGCGAAGGGTACGGCTTCGGCATCCAGCCCATGGGCGTCTACGCGATCAAGGGCGACACCGTGAAGTGGGTTCCGACCGTCAACGTCAACACCATCGTCACTGGTGCGTTCGTCGTCGCCGTCGTCGCCATCTGGAAGGCGCCGCGCATCCTCAAAGCCGCCGGAAAGCATCTCTGATGGACTGGGAAGCCTGGGCCCGCAAGACCGAGAAGGCGCTCGACGTCGCCGGCCGCGGCGACTGGCGCGGCCTGTTCGCGCCCGGCGCCACGTTCAGCGACCCGAACACGCCGTCGACCACTGACATGCGCCAGATCTCCCGCGACACCCGCTCGATCTTCCCGGACTGGACCCAAGAGATCACCTCGATACGCGGCGGTGACGACTGGGCCGTGTTCGAGTGGATCGGCCGGGCGACGTACGACGGCGACCCCGGCCGCGGCGCCCGCATCGAGATGCACGGGGCCACGATCGTCGAGGTCGACGCCGACGGCCTGGTGACGATGTGGCGCGACTATCTCGACCGGAAAGAGCCCGAGCTCCAGATACGCAAGGCGATCAAAGGCTCGTAATTCATCCGCCGGTCACACATCGGTTCGCGATCTGAAACCTTCGCTCCGTACCGTCGAAGCATGTTCCGACGACTACGGAAGCTGACGGTCCTCAACCGGCACGATGCGGTCGTGCAGGACGAGGAGTCGCTGCGTCTCGCCGAGGAGCTGGCGCGGCGATTCGAGGAGCAGCAGCGGGCGGCTTAAGCAGGTTCGAAGAGCGGAACGGAGGCCTCTTCTGACACCCGCTCGAACTTCACACGGACCCGCATGCCGATCTCGACGGCGTCAGGGTCGACGCCAACGAGGTTGGTCATGAGCCGGGGACCCTCGTCGAGGTCGACCAGCGCCACGACGTACGGGATGAGGTGGCGGAAGGACCGGGAGAAGTTCTGCCGGATGACGGTGAAGCTGTACACCGTGCCTCCGCCGCTCGCGTCGACCCACTCGACCTCGCCGCGACACCGAAGGCAACGCCAGCGGGGGTAGAGCTGCGAGTTCCCGCAGACCGTGCAGCGCTGCACGATCAACCGGCCCTCGTTGACCGCCTGCCAGTAGGGCTCGGTCTCTGCGTCGGGGATCGGGGCCGGCCGCGGCTTGGGCTCTGACTTGGACGGACTCACGGCATCTCCGTTCCCAGCACGAGCGTGGCGCCGGTCGACAGCATGCCGCCGGTGCCGTGGGCGACGGCGATCTTCGGGTCGGGCGCCTGGTTGACGGACTCGCCGCGCAGCTGGCGCACGGCCTCGACGATGAGGAACATCCCGCGCATGCCCGGGTGGCAGGCGGACAGCCCGCCCCCGTCGGTGTTGGTGGGCAGGGCGCCGTCGAAGCGGAGCCGGCCGCCCTGGACGAAGGCGCCGCCCTCGCCCTTCTCGCAGAACCCGAGATCCTCGAGCGAGAGCACGACCGTGATCGTGAACGAGTCGTAGACCTGCAGGGTGTCGACGTCGGCTGGCGTGAGGCCCGCCCGCCGGAACGCCAGCGGGCCGCTCTGCGCGGCGGCCGTCACGGTCACCTCGGGCATCTGGGAGATTCCCATGTGGTGGGTCATGGCGTGAGCGCCGCCGAGGATGTACACGGGCGGCTTGCGGAGGTCGCGGGCCCGCTCCTCGGTGGTGACGACGCACGCGCCGCCGCCATCGGAGATGACACAGCAGTCGAGCATGTGCAGCGGATCGGCGATCATGCGCGACGACAGCACGTCGTCGACGGTGATCGGGTCGCGGTACTGGGCCATCGGGTTGTTGACGGCGTGGGCCCGCATGGTCACCGCGACCTCGGCGAGCTGCTCAGAGGTCGTCCCGAACTCGTACATGTGCCGTTGCGCGGCCAGGGCGTAGCTGCCGACCAGCGTGTTGCCCCAAAGTTGGTCGAAGGCGGCCGGACCGGCCGGCGCGCCCGTGCCGCCACCCGTCCCGAGCTTGCGGCCCATTGCCGACAGCTGGATGCTCCCGTAGGTCACCAGCACGGTGTCGCACACGCCCTCTTCGACCGCCGTCGCCGCATGCTCGACAAGCACCTCGAACGAGGCCCCGCCCCAGTTCGTCTCGTCGACGTAGTGCGGTCGGATGCCGAAGTACTCGCACATGCCGACCGCGAACATCGGGAAGAACCCGGTCGTGGCGTAGCCGTCGAGGTCGGCGAACTCGAGTCCCGCGTCGGCCAACGCTCGCTCGGCGGCCTGGGCGTGCACCTGCTGCTCGCTCATGTCGGGCAGGTTCGGATAGTCCGACGTGGCCACGCCGACGATCACGGCCCGGCGGTTGGCTTTGGACACGGCCGCGGACGTTACCCACTGCTTGATCTGGGACAGAAGCGGGCAGGACTTCAACCCGGCAAGGCAGCAACGCAGTAGGAGGTACCAAGTCAATGCCGTCGAAGAGCGCCAACGTCAAGAACGAGAAGCAGTACGAGGCCCTCAAGGACAAGGGCATGTCCAAGCAGCGAGCGGCGAAGATCGCCAACTCGCCGGGCGCCTCGAGCCGAGGTGGCAAGAAGTCGGGCTCGGGCGGCAGCTCGAAGAGCAGCTCCAAGCAGGGCGGCACGACCCAGCAGAAGAAGGAAGCCGGCCGCAAGGGCGGCAAGGCAGCCGCCAAGAAGCGCTAGCTATCTATCCGTTCAGCAGGCCGGCGACGACGTTGATCACCATCGCGACCACCACGGCGCCAAACACGTAAGAGAGCAGGGCGTGACGGATGGCCGTGTGGCGGATTGCCTTGGTCTTTAGGTCAGTGTCGGACACCTGGAACGTCATACCGATGGTGAGGGCCAGGTAGGCGAAGTCGCGGTAGTCGGGCTTGTCGTCTTCGTTGAAGTCGATCCCGCCACCGGCCTGGTAATAGAGGCGTGCGTAGCGCAGCGCGAAAACCGTGTGCACGACAGCCCACGAGACGGCCACCGCGAACACCGCGAGCGCGGTGATCAACGGCTGGGCGGCCCCCTTCGATTGGCCCGCCTTCACGAGCCCGACACCGACCGCAACCAGACTGGCCGATTCGGCGCAGAGCAGCAGCACGTCGGCGAGGGCACGGGAGCTGTCCTCACGCGTCGCGACCTCTGACGTGTCCCGTGCGTCCAGCGCCCACAGGCTCGAGATCGTCCAGCCTGCGAACACCAGACCCACCATCGCCCATCCGCCCAAGACGGCGGCCTGCCACGGCGTCAGCGCCATCGCGACGGCAAAGACGATCGCCCCGCAGATCACCGCAACTGCTAGGCGCGTACGGGCCAACGCGAACCTGATCTCGGTCGATGTCTGCGTGGTCGTCGTCATTCTGCGAGTGAATATGCCCGTTCGGCGTACGGTGCATGCCGATGAACGTTCTCGCTCCTGAGTTCTGGGTCGACCCGTACCCCGCCTTCGCCGAGCTTCGTGACGACGCACCTGTGAAGTGGCACGAAGAGTGCGCCCTCTGGACGATCGCCCGTCACGACGACCTGATGCGCATCTCCCGCGACCCGGCCACCTTCTGCTCGGGGCGGGGCGTGCTGCCGTCGGACCGCCAGCGCGAGGTCGATCCGGCGGCGTCGATCCTGTTTCTCGACCCGCCCGACCACCACCGCCACCGGAAACTGGTGAGCCCGGCGTTCACCCCCCGACGCATCTCGGCGCTGGAGGACCGGGTGCGCCGGCTGGCCAAAGAGCTCCTCGACGAGGTCGACGCCGGGGAGGCCGTCGACTTCGCCCCCGCCGTCGCCGAGCCGCTGCCGATGCTCGTGATCGCCGACATGCTCGGTGTCCCCGCCTCCGACCGCGACCAGTTCAAGCTGTGGTCGGACGCCATGATCGACGCGGCCACCGAGCCCACCGAAGAGGCGTACGCGCTTGCCTTCGAGCTCTGGCAGTACTTCGAGAAGATCATCGAGGAGCGGCGCGTCGACCCCGCCGACGACCTGATCTCGGTGATCGCCCACGCCGAGGTCGACGACGTCCCCCTCAACAACGCCGAGCTAAACGGCTTCTGTATGACCCTGCTCGTCGCCGGGAACGAGACCACGCGCAACCTGATCACGGGCGGCATCGAGGCGCTGGCCAACCATCGCGACCAGCTGCAGCGGCTGGTGTCCGACCGCACGCTTATCCCGAGCGCCGTCGAGGAGATGCTGCGCTGGGTCACCCCGGTGATGAACTTCGCCCGGACGGCAACCAAGGATGTCGAGCTGCGCGGCGAGCGCATCGCCGAGGGGCAGATGGTGTTCATGCTGTACGGCGCCGCCAACCGCGACCCTGAGGTCTTCGGACCGTCGGCGGACAGCTTCGACGTCGGCCGTGATCCGAACCCGCACGTGGCCTTCGGCTTCGGTGAGCACTACTGCATGGGCGCCAGCCTGGCCCGTCTCGAGGCACGCGTGCTCTTCGACGAGCTCCTGCAGCGCTACTCGACGGTGGAGCTAGCGGGAGAGCCCGAGCGGCTCAGGTCGAGCCTCATGCGCGGGCTCGTCCACCTGCCCGTCACCCTCAACTGACCCCGCCGCCTCCCGAACCTGGGCCCGCGCCCGCGCCAGGGCCCGCGGCGAGATCGCGGCCCAGTACACGGCGGTGATCGCCGCGGCCGGGAACCAGATGAGAAAGGCCGAGCCGCCGATGGCATCGGCGCCGACGGCGATGGCGATCACGGCGATGTGGAACACCTGCACGTGCCAGGTGAGCAGCGCGGAGAAGTGCGGATGGCGAACGAGCCCGCCCTTCACGTCCCGATCCGGCTCCCCGCGCGTGAGGACGAACAGCAGGCTGAGCAGGATCAGCGCCGTCAGCCCGAAGCCGATTTGGCTCTGGAGGGGCAGGCCGAACCAGAAGCCGGGCCCGCGGTAGTGGAAGACGTCGCCCAGATAGAACTGGTCGCCGAGGCGGCTGCCGGGGTCGACGACCCACAGGGCCCACACGCCGAGCATCCAGCCGAGCAGGAACTCCATCCACCAGTAAGGCGCCCGCATCCTCCACGGCCCCGACGCCAACAGCCGGCCGGCGGCGAAGGCGAAGTACCCCATGAACGTGTAGCTCAGGGGGACGAACAGCGGGACGTCGACGATCCAGAGCTCCTTGCCGCGCAGCGCCGGGTTGAACGTGTACGTCGTGTACGGGAAACCGGTGTGCACCGACAGGTTCTCGAAGAGCGCCCCCACGCCGAAGGCGAGCACGCCGTACAGCAATGTCTTGCGCAAGCCGAGATGGCGTACGGCGAAGAACAAGAACGCGACGCCGAAGATGGTGACGTACCAGCGGTGGAAGATCGTCCCTGCGATCTCGTGCATCAGCCGTTCGTTCTGTTAGCTGCGCCGGCGGTCGGGCCCGGTCGTCCCGTCGACCAGCGCATCCTCCGGATGCTCGGGGTGCTCGCGACGCTCGATGTCGGCGTACACCTGGCGCAACGCCTGCAGCGCGGCGTCGTCGCCGGGGAAGGTGAGCGCCTGGCGGGAGACGTCGGCCTCGTTCACCGCCGCGCCCCGCTGGGCGAGGAAGGCGGCGATGCGTGTAGCCAGACGCTCGGTGAAGATGTTCGCCCCTTCAGCGGCGGTCTCGGGGAGCACGACCGCGATGCGGTGGCGGTCGCCGTCATGGGCGTGCACCGCCCGGTCGACCGTACGGACGCTGTCAGCGAGCAGGTCGCCGAGCT
>JAFAUA010000153.1 GCA_019243595.1 Acidimicrobiia bacterium | reverse complement strand
CCATCCCGATGCGGCGACGACCACGGCCGAGCTGGTTGCCAAGATTCCCGGTCTCCGGCCCGTGCACGTCGGTTCACTGGACGCGGCCGCACCCGTCGAGTCGTTCACGGCGGTGCTGCTTCAGGTGAACGTCCGCTACAAGACCCGCGCCGCCATCCGCATCACCGGGCTGGACATCTAGTTCGCGTGAGCGAGCGAAGCGAGCGAACCAATGTGAGAGTGCTTGTTTCGCCGCGAAGCGGCGAAGACCGGATCCTCTCGCCGCCGAAGGCGGCCCGTTGATCCGGTTGTACGACACCGCCCGTCAGGAGGTGGTGCCGTTCGAGCCGGCGGGTCGCACGGTCACGATGTACACGTGCGGCATCACGCCGTACGCGGCAAGTCACATGGGCCACGCCGCCGCCTACGTGACCTACGACATCCTCGAGCGTCGGCTGCGCGACCTCGGGCACGCGACGCAGCTGGTGCGCAACGTGACCGACGTCGACGACGACATCCTCCGTAAGGCGCGCGAGCTCGGCGTCTACTACCTCGACCTGGCGGCCGAGGAGACGGCTCGCTTCGACGCCGACATGTCCGCCCTCGGTCTGCTGCAGCCGTTCAGTACGCCGCGCGCGACCTCGGCGATCCACGACATCCTCGGCTTCATCGGGATGGTGCTCGACCGCGGCAACGCCTACCAGTCGCAGGGCGGCGTGTACTTCAGCGTCGCCAGCTTCGATCGCTACGGGCAGGTCAGCCATCTCCCGCGCGAGGAGATGCTGCGGCTGGCGGCCGAGCACGGCGGCAACCCCGACGACCCGGCTAAGCGTGACCCGCTCGACTTCGTGCTGTGGCAGCCGTCGGCGCCCGACGAACCGTCGTGGCCGTCGATGTGGGGCCCGGGCCGGCCCGGCTGGCACATCGAGTGCTCGGCCCTTGCCCTCCGGGAGCTGGGAACGACGATCGACCTGCACGGGGGTGGCGCCGACCTGATCTTCCCCCACCACGAGTCAGAGGCCGCGCAGTCCGAGGCGGCTACCGGTCAGCCCTTCGTACGCCACTGGCTCCACCAGGGGATGGTTCGGCTGGGCGGCGAGAAGATGTCCAAGTCGCTCGGCAACCTCGTGTTCGTCAGCGACCTGGTGAAGGAGTGGGAGCCGATGGCCGTTCGCCTCGCCATCCTGGCCAACCACTACCGCGACTCGTGGGACTGGAACGACGACCTGTTGCCGGCGGCGCTCGAACGTCTCGAGCGTTGGCGGGCGGCGGGCGAGGGCGACGGGGGGCTGGACGCCGTGCGGGCCGCCCTCGACGACGACCTCGATGCCCCGGGAGCGCTCGCCGCAGCCGACGAGGCGGCCGGGCGTGGTCAGGGCGTGTCGGCGGCGGCCACGCTGTTGGGCGCAGACCTCGCTAGTTGACGATCAACCGGGTCAGTTGACGATCAGTTCGGTCTTCTGGTGCTTCGGGTGGAGCTGGCAGTACACGACGTAGGTGCCCTTCGCCGTCGGCGTGATCTTCACGCTGATGGTCTTACCGGGGTCGACCGTCTTCTTCACGCCGAAGGCGTCGATGCTGAAGCCGTGGGTGACCTTGGTGCTGTTGCCGACCTTGATCACGACCTTGCGGCCTTCCTTCACCTTGATCGGGTTACTGGGCTTCCAGCCGTTGCCACCCGCCACCGCCGCGGCTGAAACACCCTTGTGGGTGGTCTTCACGCTGCAGCCGGCGAACAACAGGCTGCCGGCGAGGACTGGTGCGAGGAGGATGCCGGCCCGCTTCATCACGGGCGGGCAACCTAACTAACTCGCCGCGCAGTCGTCGAGAACGTCGAGCAGATCGGTGAGCCCGGTCAGCTCGAGCAGCCGGCTGACGTCGGTGCTCGGGCAGCGCAGGAGAAGCTCGCCACCGTCGTTCTTCAGGCGCCCGCGGGCGAGCACGAGGGCGACCAGGGCGTCGAAGTCGAGCTTGGCCGTGGGCTTCAGGTCGAGCACGACGCGGTTGTGGCCGTGGCCGACGAGCTCGTCGAGCCGGCGCTGGAGCTGGGCGGCGCTGTCCTGATGGAGGTCGCCGTCGACGGTGATCCAGTGCCAGCCGTCGCCGCGTTGGGCGGTGGTCAGGGTGATCATCGGGAGCGGCCCCTCAGGCCGCCTCCTCCTCCCGGACGGGCGTGGGCTGGCGGTCGGTGCTGTCGCCGCGGAGGTCATCGAGCAGGCGCTCCCACCGGAGCTGCTGGGCGAGCCAGCGCATGGCTGCCTCTTTGCCCTGCGGCGCCTGGGATGCCTGCGGATGCCTGGGGGTGTGGTGTGTGTGTTGTGTCTTCATGGTTCTCATCGCTCTTGTTCCAACACCAGGTCACCACAGAAGACTCCCCCTTTGCTAGCTCTTGCAAGCAAATGTGACAGCATTCACATACTCCGCGGGATGCGAGAATTCCTGCTTGCAGCGGTCAGATAGCCGCGATTCGTGGCGGCGCCACGCCTGACGCCCGGTCCTGCGTATCCTCAGCCGAACCATGGCCGACATCACCGTCTCCCTGCCCGACGGCTCGTCCCGCTCGCTGCCCGAGGGGTCGACGGCGGCCGACCTTGCGTCGTCGATCGGCAAGGGACTGGCGAAAGCGGCGGTCGCGGCAACTTTCGACGGCCGAGAGGTCGACCTCGGCGCCCCGCTGCCCGACGGGGCCACGGTCGCGGTCATCACCGACAACACCGAAGAGGGCCGGTACGTGCTGCGTCACTCGACGGCGCACGTGATGGCCCAGGCCGTCACCGACCTCTTCCCGGGCGCCAAGTACGCCATCGGGCCGCCGATCGCCGACGGCTTCTACTACGACTTCGAGCTTCCCGGCGGCGCCCACTTCACCGAGGACGATCTCTCGCGGATCGAGGCGCGCATGCGGGAGATCGTCGGCGAGAGCCAGCCCTTCGTGCGCGAGGAGCTCTCCAAGGACGAGGGCCTGCGGCTGTTCGCCGACCAGCCCTTCAAGGTCGAGATCATCGAGGCTGTCGACCCGAGCGAGGGTGCGGAGGGCGGCGTCGTCAGCGCCTACCGCAACGACGGCTGGGTCGACCTCTGCCGCGGCCCCCACGTGCCGACGACCGCCCGGCTGGGCGCCTTCAAGCTGATGAAGGTGGCCGGCGCCTACTGGCGGGGCGACGAGCACAAGCCGATGCTCCAGCGCATCTACGGCACCGCGTGGGAGTCGGAGAAGGCGCTCAAGGAGCACCTGTACCGCCTCGAGGAGGCCGAGCGTCGCGACCACCGCAAGCTCGGCGTCGAACTCGACCTCTTCTCGTTCCCCGACGACCTGGGGGCCGGCCTGGCTATCTGGCATCCCAAGGGGGCCACGGTCCGCAAGATCATGGAGGACTTCTCCCGGGACCGACACATCCACGGCAACTACGAGTTCGTCTACAGCCCCCACATCGCCAAGTCGAACCTGTGGGAGACGAGCGGACACCTGGGCTTCTACGCCGACGGCATGTACCCGCCCATGGAGCTGGAGGGCGCCAAGTACTACCCGAAGCCCATGAACTGTCCGTTCCACATCCTCGTGTACAAGAGCCACACGCGCTCGTACCGCGACCTGCCGGTTCGGTACTTCGAGTTCGGCACCGTGTATCGCTTCGAGCGGTCAGGTGTGCTGCACGGTCTTTTGCGGTCGCGTGGGTTCACCCAGGACGACAGCCACATCTTCTGCACACGCGAGCAGATCGTTCCTGAGCTCACGTCGCTTCTGGACTTCGTGCTGTCGCTGCTCCGGGCCTTCGGGTTCGACGAGTTCGAGGCTGACATCTCTACGCGTCCTGCGGAGAAGTCCATTGGCGCCGACGAGGACTGGGAGATGGCTACCGCCGCGCTGTTCGAGGCGATCCAATCCTCCGGCCTTCCGTATCAGGTCGCCGAGGGTGAGGGTGCGTTCTACGGGCCGAAGATCGACGTGCACGTGCGCGACGCCATCGGTCGACGGTGGCAGCTGTCGACGCTACAGGTCGATTTCCAGGAGCCACAGCGGTTCGGCTTGACGTACGTCGGTGCGGACAACCATCCCCACGAGCCGATCATGATCCACCGCGCGCTGTTCGGGTCGATCGAACGCTTCTTCGGCATCCTGGTCGAGCACTACGCAGGCGCTTTTCCGGTGTGGCTTTCGCCGGTACAGGCGCGGGTGCTTCCGGTCGCGGGCGAGCACGAGCCGTACGCCTTCCGCCTCGTCGACCGCTTGAAGGCCGAAGGCTTCCGCGCCGACATCGTTGGCGCGTCCGACCCGCTGGGCCAGCGAATCCGCCGCGGAAAGCTGGAGAAGGTCCCCTACGTACTCGTCGTCGGCAGCGAGGACGTCGATGCCGGCACCGTCGGGGTCAATGCGCGCGAGCAGGACGTCGAGCGCGGCGTGCCTGTCGACGACTTCGTCGAGCGCTTGCGTGCGGACGTGGCGGGTCGCAACTAGTGGAGCGGCTGTGGGCGGGCTGGCGCAACGAGTACGTCACCGGCGCCGACGTCCACGACGACGCCGCGTGCGTTCTCTGCCGGGTCATCGAGGACGGCACCTACGTCGTTTGGCGTGACGACCTCGTCGCCGTCATCCTCAACGCCTTCCCGTACACGAGCGGGCACGTGATGGTGCTGCCCGTACGGCACGTCGGCGACGTCGAGGACGTCGGTCGTGAGGAAGTGGGCGCCGTGTGGGCGGCGGTCGCCAACTCGGTTCGGGCCCTCAAGGCCGGCTACTCGCCCGACGGCCTCAACATGGGCGCCAACCTGGGCCGCGTCGCCGGCGCCGGTATCCCCGGCCACTTCCACGTCCACGTCCTGCCCCGCTGGAACGGCGACACCAACTTCATGACCTCCGTCGCCGAAACCCGCGTCATGCCCGAATCCCTGGACGCCACCCTCGAGAACCTCAAGAAGAACTGGCCCAAATGACGGATCTGCCGCCCGCGGGGGAGCATCGGGACGAGTTGCCGGAGGAGCTCGACGTCAGTGGGTATGTCGGGCAGTACACGTTCCCCGATATCGCTCGCCGGCGGATCCCGACGGTCATCTACCTGGTCGTCGCCGGCCTGTCCTTCCTGTTGTGGGTGACGCACCGGGGTTCGGGGCACGTGCTGGTCAACGACGGGTTTCTCTGGGTCGCCGTCGCCCTCGCCGCCATCGCCCTCTACCAGTGGTCGGCGGCCTGGCCGCTGAAGGTGGGGGAGACCGATGCCCTGGTGGCGGCCGTCCAGCGGATGGGGTTTCCGGTCGGGCACGCGTCGGCCCAGCTGGGTTGGAGCGGGCTGCGAAGCCGGCCGGTGTGGCGCATCCTCCTCTACTCCGCCGAGGACCCGCCGCGGCGACGGGGCGTCGTCCTGGTCGACGGGGTGAGCGCAGAAGTTCTGTTCGACTTCGTCGAGGACAACCCCGAGGACTGGTCGAGCCTCAAGCGCGCCTAACCCGGGCGCCGAGTCCTCTAGTCCTCTTCGTCGGTCGGCAGGGGCTTGCCGATCACGGCCCGCAACACACGCTCGACATCCCGAAGGTGGTGGACGCCCTCGTGCACCATGTTGCGGACGACGTCGATGAGCTCGCGCTGGCCGTACGGAAACTCGGCCTTGCGGCTCCAGTCGTCGGGCGAGAAGCCGGCGCACGTGTCGGCCGCCTTGGTCGCCGACCGCGACAGCCACTCGAGGACCTGCTGGGGCTCCATGTCGTTGTAACCGCGCTCGACCGCACGCGCGTCCTGGTCGAGCGGATCGTCAGTGGGCGGATCATCCTTCTGCACGATCTCGATCAGCTGCGGAGTCATCGCTTCGAAGACGTCGGCGACGTGGGCGGTGTACTCGAGCGCCGACCACGTCGAAGGATCGGGCCGCCGCCGCAAGACGTCCTCGTCGTCGATGAACGGGCCGATCACCTCGCGGTAGCGCCGAGGGAACGAGCGCAGGGCTTGGATGGCGTCCTGCGGCGCCAGCGAGTCGTACACCAGCCCGCAGTCGGGGCAGGTCCAGCTAACTGCCATTGGCCGCTTCGCGGACGTGGCGCAGCACGCGGCCGATGTCCAGCAGGTGGTGGTGGCCCTCGTGCACGGCGTTGCGCAGGAAGTAGAGGGCCGTGAACTCACCGTCCCGGCCCTCCCAGACCGTCGCCCGCTCCCACGACGACGGATCCTCGACACCCGCGGCCATGTCGGCGAGTTTCGCGGCCCGCTCCTCGATGCCGTCGGCCACCTCGGCGGGATCCGACGAGTTGTAGTCGTTGTCGACTGCGGCCTGGTCGGGGTTCGGCGCAGGCAATGTCGGCGAGTCCTCGGTCAACACGCGCCGGGCCAGGTAGCCGTTGAAGCGCACGGCGTCACGGACGTGGGCCGCGTACTCCAGCGGGGACCAGACGTCCGGCGATGGGCGCGTCCGCAACAACGAATCGCCGTCCTCACCCGCGAGGAAGCGCGTCAGCGGCGCCTTGTACCGGCGGCCGAACGAGCGCAGCTTCTCGATGGCGTCGTCGACCGACACCTCGGCGTACACGTACCCGCACTCGTCGCAGCGCTCCTTCGGTGTGACGACAGGCTGGAACTGAGACACCTACGCGTTCGCGTTTTCTTCTTCGCGGGCCTTGGCGACCTTGTCGACGAGGTGCGACGGCATCAGGTCGTAGTGGTCGTGCTCGACCTTGAAGCGACCGCGACCGCCCGTCAGCGAGCGGAGATCGATGGCGTAACGCAGGATCTCCGATGTCGGGACGAGGGCGGTGATCGTCTGCTCGTCGACGCCGGCCGACTCGGTGCCCTGCACCCGCCCCCGGCGCGAGTTCAGGTCGCCCATGACGTCGCCCTGGTAGGCGAGGGGCACGGTGACCTCGAGCAGGGAGATCGGCTCCAGCAGGACGGGCCCGGCCTTGGCCATGGCCTCCCGGAACCCGAGCGAACCCGCCATCTTGAAACTCATCTCCGACGAGTCGACCGAGTGGAACTTGCCGTCGAACACCGTGGCCCGCACGTCGACGACGGGAAAGCCGTACACCCCGCCGGTGCTCATGGCCTCGGCCACGCCCTTCTCGACGGCCGGGATGAACTGCCGGGGGATGGCCCCGCCGACGATCTTGTCGACGAACTCGAAGCCCTGGCCTCGCTCGAGCGGCTCCACCCGAAGGAAGGCGACGCCGAACTGGCCGTGACCGCCGGTCTGCTTCTTGTACTTGCCCTCGGCTTCGGCTTCCGACGTGATCGTCTCCCGGAACGGGACCTTCACGTCTTCGGTCTCGACCTCGACGCCGAACTTTCGCGATAGGCGCTCGGCGACGATCGACAGGTGGGTCTCGCCCATGCCCGACAACAATGTCTGGTGCGTCTCGTCGTCCCGCCGCACGCGCAGGGCGGGGTCCTCGTCCTGGAGGCGATGGAGACCGGTCATCAGCTTGTCCTCGTCGCCCTTCGACTTGGGAAGGATGGCGATCGACAGGATCGGCTCGGGCGACTCGATCGGCGGCACCACGACCGGCGTGCCCTTGGGCGCCAAGGTGTCGCCCGTCCCGGTGTTCGCCAGCTTGGCGACCGCACCGATGTCGCCGGCCGGAAGCTCGGGCACGTTGTCCTGCTCCTTGCCGCGCATGGTGAACAAGCCGTGCAGACGCTCGTCCTGGTGTGTACGCGAATTGCTCAGTTGGGCGTCGGGCTTCACCGTTCCCGAAAGCACCTTGAGGAACGAAACCTTGCCGACGTATGGGTCGGCGACCGTGCGGAACACGAACGCCAACGGCTGTCCGTTGGGGTCGCACGCCACCTCGGTGGTGTTGTCGCCCGCCTGCACCTCGACGGGCGGGCGGTCGAGCGGTGAGGGCCCGATCTCGCAGATGAGATCGGCCAGGCGGTCGACACCGATGAGCTTGGTGGCGGCCCCGCACACGACAGGGAAGACCGACGCTTCGGCGACGCCTTTGGCGAGCGTCTCCTCCAGCTCCTTGGGCTCGATCGTCTCTCCCTCGAGGTAGCGCTCCATGAGATCGTCGTCGGCGACGACGATGCCCTCGACGAGGTTGTCGTGCACTTGGTGCTCGAGGTCGGCCATGTCGTCGGGGATCTCGCCTTGGTTCGACTTACCACTGTCGCCGTCGTACAAGAACGCGGTGTCGCTTAGCAGGTCGGCTACCCCGTGGAACGCCGTCTCCTCGCCGATCGGCAGTTCGAGGGGTGCCACGCCGACGCCGAACTTTTCCCGCAGGTCGTCGAGCGTGCGCTGGAAGGACGCCCGCTCGCGGTCGAGCTTGTTCAGGTAGATCATGCGGGGCACGTCGAGGTCGGCGGCGATGCGCCATGCGGCCTCGGTCTGCACCTCGACGCCCTCCACCGCACTGACGACGAACACGGCGAGGTCAGCGACCCGCAGGGCGGCGTAGAGGTCGCCGACGAAGTCGGCGTAGCCGGGGACATCGAGGACGTTGAGCTTGTGGCCCGCGTGCTCGAGCGGCGCCAGCGCCATCGACAGCGAGATGCCTCGCTTGATCTCTTCGGGGTCGAAGTCGGTCGTCGTCGTGCCGTCCTCGACGCGGCCGTGGCGATTGATGGCGCCCGAGCAGAACAGCAGCGCTTCGGCGAGGCTCGTCTTCCCCGCTCCTCCGTGTCCAACAAGTGCAACGTTGCGGATCTTGGCCGGAGGGAAGCTCTTCACTGGCGGTGCCTCGGTTCTCGCTGTTGGTACGTGGGCCGACATCGTACTGGCGGGTACCCTGGGATGAACCACCCGCCTCCCAGGAGTCCCCTTTGTTCGACGGGCGCTTCCGACAGGGCGTCGAGCGAGGCCTCGGGCCCGTCGGCTCGACCCTCCGCCGCCTCGGCATCACCGCCGATCACGTGACCGCCACCGGTCTGGTGGTGTCGGTGGCGACCGGGTTGGCGGTGGCCGCCGGGTGGCTGATCGTCGGCCTGTTCCTGTTGATCCTGTCGGGGGCACTCGACTTGTTCGACGGCGCCGTGGCGAAGGCGTCGAAGACGAGCACGCCGCGGGGCGCCTTCTTCGACTCGGTGTCCGACCGGGTCAGCGACGCCTTCGTGCTTGGGGGCGTGGCTTGGTATCTGGCGGGCTGGAAACACGGGCATTACGCGGTGTTGGCGCTGGCCGTGCTGGCCGCGTCGATGCTGATCTCCTACGAGCGGGCGCGGGCCGAGGCGCTGGGTTACCAGGCGCGAGGCGGGCTCATGGAACGGGCGGAGCGGATGTTCCTGCTCGGCGTCGGCCTGGCCTTCGGCGTCGTGCTGGTACCGGTCCTGTGGATCATGCTTGTCCTCACCGTGTTCACCGCCGTGCAGCGCTTCGTACGGGTGTGGCGCCAAGCGAGTGCGGCCGTGCCGCCCCGGCCGTCGGCCCGCTGGCGCACCTGGCGCCCGCTGAGCGACGGCGACGAGGGAAGCTGGCGGGCGAGGCGCGCCGAACGCCGGCGCGTACGCACCCGGCCCTGACCTCGCTCGCCCAGCGCGCCGAGTTCGCCGCCTACCGGGCGGGTGCCTTCGTCGGCCGGGCGCTGCCCTTGCCGATGGCAAGCCGCGTCGGGAGGACCTTCCAGCCGGCCCTGGCGCGGGTGTACCGCGGTCGCGAAGACATGACGACGATGGGGCGTCGCCACCTTCGCCACATCTACGGGCCGGCGACGAGCGACGCCGACCTCGAACGCCACCTGGCGCGGCTGATGGACTCGTACGCCCGCTACTACATGGAGCTCTTTCTCCTTCCCTCGATGTCGCCCAGCGAGATCGAGGCCAGCACCGTGTTCGAGGGCATCGAGAACGTGCACGAGGGCCGAGCGAAGGGGAACGGCGTGATCATCGCTATGCCCCACACGGGGAACTGGGACCTCGCGGGGGCCTGGGTCGCGCAGGTCGCCCCCTGCACCGCTGTCGTCGAGCGCCTGGAACCTCCTGAGCTCTACGAGTGGTTCAACTCGGTGAGGCACCGCCTGGGCTTCGACACCGTCGCCCTCGGCCCCAAGGCGGGTGCCACGCTGATGCGGCACCTCGCGGCCAACCGGGCACTCGGTCTCCTATGCGACCGGGACATCGGCGGTACAGGCGTCGAAGTCGAGTTCTTCGGCGAGCGCACCAAGCTCCCGGGTGGACCGGCCACGCTTGCCTTGCGGAGCGGTGCGCCGATCCTGCCGTCGGCTGCGTATTTCGACGAGGACGTGGGGCATCGTGGCGTCATTGGTCCGCCGATCGTTGCCGAGCGCACAGGACGCCTCCGCGACGACGTCGTCCGCGTGACCCAGGAACTCACCTACCGGCTGGAGGATCTGATTCGCCGAGCGCCGACCCAGTGGCACAACTTCCAGCCGACGTGGCCCAGCGACAGCGCACCTTGAACTGCGCAACGGTGGGAACCTGAGCACTACCGTAGAGACCGAAGAACGATGAGAGTCGGCCTGGTCTGTCCTTACAGCCTCACCCTGCCGGGCGGCGTGCAAGGCCAGGTTCTCGGGCTCGCACGCTCGCTCCGGGCGATGGGTCATCCCACCCGCGTGCTGGGGCCATGCGACGGACCGCCGCCCGACGTCGGCGTGACCCCGCTCGGCGACTGCGTCCCCCTGGCCGCCAACGGATCGGTGGCGCCGATCGCTCCCGACGCCAGCTGCGCCCTGCGCACGATCCGGGCCCTGCGCGACGAACAGTTCGACGTACTCCATCTCCACGAGCCCCTGGTGCCGGGCCCGACGATGACGGCCCTGATCGCGGGGGCCACGCCGAAGGTCGCTACGTTCCATGCCGCGGGCGTCAGCGCCGCCTATCGCTTTCTGTTTCCGGTCACGCGGTGGATGGCCGGACGCATCGCCATCCGCTGTGCGGTGTCAGAGGATGCCCGGGACCTGGCGATGCAGGCGCTCGGCGGTCAGTACGAGCTGCTGCACAACGGCATCGAGATCGAGCGCTTCTCCAAGGCGACCCCTTGGCCGACCACGGCGCCGACGATCTTCTTCGTCGGGCGCCACGAGCCGCGCAAAGGCTTGGCCGTGCTGCTCGACGCGCTGACCCACCTGCCGTCGGACATCGCCCTCTGGGTGGGCGGCGACGGTCCCGAGACCGAGGCGCTCATGCAGCAGGCCGGCGACGATCCCCGTATCGAGTGGCTCGGACGTCTCGACGACGAACAGGTCGCTCGCCGCCTACGTGGAGCCGACGTGTTCTGCGCGCCGTCCCTGCATGGCGAGTCCTTCGGGGTCGTGCTCCTCGAGGCCATGGCCGCGCAGACGCCGATCGTCGCCAGCGACCTACCCGGTTACCGGAACGTGGCGCGCGCCGGCCATGACGCGCTGCTGGTCCCGCCCGGCGACAGCTGCGCACTCGCCCGTGCGCTGCTCGACGTGCTTGAGCGGCCGACACTCGCCGAGGCGCTCGTTGCGTCCGGCGAGGCCCGGGCCGCGGAGTTCTCGATGGACCTGCTCGCCGAGCGTTACCTCGACGTGTACGACGAGGCCGCCGCGACCAACTAAGAACCGACGTCGATGGCCAGGCGAGCCGGCGACGTCAACGTGCTCACCTTGAAGCCGACCTGACCGCGCACGCCGATCGCCCACCGCAGGACGCCTTCGAAGTCGTCGACCTGGGCCAGCTGTTGGACAGCCTGCGTGCCGGTTGGCTGCACCTGCTTGGGGCCGGTGTACGTCGGCTTGCCGGTGTCGAGATTGAATCCGCCCGCCGACTCCATGCGGACAAGAAGCGTCGCGGACCCGGTGACCGTCACCTGCCTGCCCGCCGTGTCGGACAGCCGCTCGGAGGTGTAGGCGATCTTGTAGCCCGGCACCCGGTCTGAGAACTCGAACACCACACGGTCGGACGTGCCTTGTCGGGCGGCGCGCACGGCGACGAGGTGGGCGGTCGGCTGCGTCGGCGCGGCCGAGACGGGCGAGGTGGAGCCGGCGGTCGTGGTCGAGGACAACGCGGACGTCGAGGTGGTGGCGATCGCGACGGTCGTCGTCGACGCCTTGGTGGCCTTCGAGCTGCTACCGCTGCATGCGGCCGTCGCCATTGTCATCGCCAGGACCACCGCGACGACGGGACCGCGCATGGCGGCGAACCGTAACGCGGAAGGAGGCCCCGATGGGGCCTCCTTCGCGCTCGCAGGCTTCGGCGCCCGCCGTTGTGCGGCGGATCAGTTTGTTGTGACGGGCCGACGAAGCCAACGGAGCCCGGCAACGGTGGCCAGCAGCAGCAGGCCGACGATGCCGAGGAGCTGGGTGGGACCACCCGTGGTTGCGAGCGTCCCGCTCTGCGGCGTGGCGGCCGCAGGATTGGACGGCGTGCTCGCCGCCTGGAACGTGGAGGAGGCCCCGACCTGGAGGACGTCGACGGTGGCCCCCTGGGTGAGGGCGGCACCCGTGCTCGCCAGCAGACCGTTCAGCGTGGCCATCGCCGGGGACAGCGCCGGGACGCTGCCGGCGTTGGCCAGGGTGAACAGCTGGCTCATGCTGTCGGTCGCCGAATTTGCGGTGGCCGCGCCGCCCGTGAGAGAGCTCAGCGGGGCAAGGGCGACGTGCACGCCGGTCAGGTTGGCAAGGGCGTTCACGTAGCCGCCCTGGCTGGCGACGCTCTTGGTCGAGTCGAGCGCCTTGACCGTGAGCAGGCCGGTGGGGAGGCCTGCGTCGGTGAGCACCGTGGTGATCGTGTTCTGGGCGTTGGTGACCAGCGACGCAAGGTCGACACCAGGAATGCTGACGTTGCCGACCTTGATCGAACCGAGCGACGCACTCACGTCGGCGACCGAGTTGGCGACCGTGTCAGTCGCCTTCGTGGTCACGCCCACCACCAGGTTGTTGACCTGGAGCAACGGGGCGTTGGCGATACCCGCCAGAGCACCGTTCAGCACGCCACCGAGCTCGCCCTGCAGCGTCGTCACCAGCTGGGCGACGGTCGTGTCGGACGCAGGGATCCCGCCGGGGATCAGCGGCGTGATGGAGCCGAGCAGTGGAGTCACAAGCGGGTCGGTCAGGGGCAGCGTCTGGAGCAGACCGCCCAAGCCCGTCGGGCCGGTGCCGAGGGCAGTCTGGATGTTGTCCACCAGCGTGGAGAGCTGTGTCCCGGTCAGGTTGGTGAGGTTGGCACCGGAGCCGTTGGGGACGGTGACGTTGAGCGTGTTGAGAACGTTCTGGACCTGACCGAGCTGCAGGTTGGCCGGGTTGATCCCGAGGCCCTGCAGGACGGCGCCGAGGTTCAGCACCTGGATGCTCGGGACGCTGAGACCGCGCAGGCCGTCGGCGTCACCGGACTTGGCCGTGGCGCCGAGGCTCGACGTGGCGTTCGGCACCGTCAGCAGTCCGCCAACGACACCGAGGTTGTTCAGCGTGCTGTTCAGGCCCGATGCCGCGCCCTGCGTCGCGTCGACGACCGACGACAGCGAGAGCGGGTTGATCGTGCCGGACGTGAGCGGCGTCGTGAGGTCGATCGACGGAACCGACTTGTTGTTCGCCGCACCCGTCGAAGAGACGCTGACCTTCGGCAGCGACAGGTTGAGAGCAGACACCGACGAGGTCGAGGTCAGCGGGGAAAGCGCACTGCTGGCCGCCGAAGGCGTGCCCTGCTTCGGATCGATGTTGGCGGAGCCGTTGTCGCTGGCCAGCTGCACGCCGAGCAGGGAGCCGTTGCTCCCGAGCTTGATGCTGACAGCAGTCGTGTTGGCCTGCGTGGTGCCGACGCCGGACGTTGCGGCCGACGCCGGGCCGCCCGCGGCGGCTGCGGCGCCGAGCAAGGCTGCGAGTGAAACGGCAGCGCCGACGATCCTGAACTTGCGCATGGTTCTCCCTATCCGCCGAAAAGACGATCAATCAGTACTTTCGGCGTTGTCCTTCTCGGAAGCCATGGCCCACAGGGGTCAAATCGGCGCACCGATCGGCCTAGTCATGTGCGCGCGCTCCCGCACCTTGGGGCGTGGTCCGCCGTATGATGCGGACGTGGTCGCGCTGTTGATCGTCCTCGGCGTCGTCGTCCTGCTCGTGCTGTTCGCGGTGTTGGCCTTCAACGGCCTCGTCCGCCTGCGGAACCGCATCGACAACGCCTGGGCCCAGATCGACGTCCAGTTGCGGCGTCGCTACGACCTGATCCCGAATCTGGTGGAGACGGTGAAGGGGTACGCGGCGCACGAGCGCCAGACGTTCGAGAGCGTGACCAATGCCCGAGCGCAAGCGATCAACGCCCAAGGCCCCGCCCAACAGGCGCAGGCCGAGAATCAGATCACGAACGCCCTGAAGTCGCTCTTCGCCGTCGCTGAGGCCTATCCCGACCTCAAGGCGAACCAAAACTTCCTCAACCTCCAGGAAGAGCTCACGGCCACCGAGGGTCGCATCGCCTACGCGCGCCAGTTCTACAACGACGAGGTGCTCAAGCTGAACACCCGCATCCAGAGTTTTCCGACCAACCTGCTCGCCGGTGCCTTTGGGTTCACCGCCCGCGAGTACTTCGAGGCCGACGACACTTCACGGGGTCCGGTCTCGGTCCAGTTCTGACCCGAGCCTCCTCCGCTGCCCGACCAGATCTCGTCCAACAAGCGTCG
>JAFAUA010000072.1 GCA_019243595.1 Acidimicrobiia bacterium | reverse complement strand
CAACGTGATGATCACTACGGCGTTGTAGACGCCATTGCCGGCCAGGCTCGGCGTGACGACGTAGGCGAGCGTTCCCGCGACGTAGGCCAGCAGTGCGGGGTAATAGAAGATCGTTTGGGCAAACTGGCACCACACTGCGAGGAGTCCTGCAGGAGCGGAGATGCCCTCCTCCACCCAGGCGTAGACACCGCCCGACCACCCCGAGGCCAGTTCCGCCGCGACGAGGGACACGGGCACCAGGAAGACGAACGCCGGAACGACGTAAAGAAACACGGAAGCAAGTCCGTACACCGACAGCGCGGGCGCGGAGCCGAGGTACCCGACCGATCCCACCGTCAGCATTGCCAACGCCGGCCAGCTGATGTATCGCCCGGCCCGCCGCCGCCGCCGGTGTCGCCCCCACATCGCACCATCTTGAACCCGGCGTCAATGGCCATGTCTCGATGGGTGAGCTCCGGCTGCGGCGTGGGATAGTCCACGCATGCCCCTACACAGCTACGAGACCGGCCACAAGCGGGAGCACACCATTGGCTTGCGGCCGCAGCTGGCCGGCGTCGAGGGCGCGGGCGAGCTTCCTCGTTTCCGGATGCCCGACGGCTCGCTCGATGCCGCCTCCGCCTATCAGGTGGTCCACGACGAGTTGCTGCTCGACGGCAATGCCCGCCTGAATTTGGCCACCTTCGTCACGACGTGGATGGAAGCCCAAGCGCACGTGCTGATGGCCGAATGCGTCGACAAGAACATGGTCGACAAGGACGAGTATCCCCAGACCGCGGAACTGGAGCGCCGGTGCGTCAACATGCTCGCCGACCTGTGGCACGCGTCGTCCGCAGAGAGCGCGACTGGGACCTCGACCACGGGCTCAAGCGAGGGGTGCATGCTGGCAGGCCTCGCACTGAAGTGGCGGTGGCGCCAGCAGCGGGCCGCTCTCGGGGAGCCCGCCGACCGGCCAAATCTCGTGATGGGCGCCAACGTGCAGGTGTGCTGGGAGAAGTTCTGCCGCTACTGGGATGTCGAGTCGCGGTTGGTCCCAGTGACTCGCGACGCCACGCACCTCACGCCCGACGGCGTGCGCGCCCACTGCGACGAGAACACCATCGGCGTGGTGGCCATCATGGGCTCTACCTTTGACGGGACCTACGAGCCGGTAGCTGACATCGCATCGGCGCTGGATGAGCTGGCGTCGACGTCGGGAATCGACGTCCCGATCCACGTCGACGGTGCATCCGGCGCCTTCGTGGCGCCGTTCCTCGACCCCGACCTGGTCTGGGACTTCGGGCTGCCCCGCGTGCAGTCGATCAACGCGTCAGGTCACAAGTACGGACTGGTGTATCCCGGCATCGGCTGGGTGGTGTGGCGCGATCGGTCAGCGCTGCCCTCCGACCTCGTGTTCAACGTCGATTACCTCGGCGGCGAGATGCCGACCTTCGGGCTCAACTTCTCCCGGCCCGGAGCCCAGGTGGCGGCGCAGTACTACAACTTGATCCGCCTCGGGCGAGACGGCTACCGACGGGTGCAGCAGGAGTGCCGTGACGTGGCCCAATGGCTCGCCGGCCAGATCGCCGCCCTTCCAGAGTTCGAGTTGTTGTCGGACGGCAGTGGCATTCCGGCGTTCGCCTTCCGGGTCATCGACGGGACCGGCTTCACGGTGTTCGACGTGTCCGAGCGCATCCGGGAGCGCGGCTGGATCGTCCCTGCGTACAAGATGCCGCCCGATCTCGAAGACCTCGCCGTCCTTCGAGTCGTGGTCCGCAACGGCTTCAGCCGCGACCTCGCCGCCCTCTTGCTCGGCGACCTCAAGCGGACTGTCGACCGCCTGAACACCACGCCGCTGCCCGCGGACGACGTGCGCACCGGCTTCCACCACTGATGAACACATGACCTCCTTGGTCAAAGACCCTCGCACGCTGTCGGTGCCCGCCGGAGGCCGAGTCCTTGTCGTCGGACCGTTGCGGCTCGGACAGGCCGACACCGCGGCCTCCCGCCTGGCCGTGACCGAGGTGGTGCGCGCCGTCGACGACTGGGGCGGCCCTGGCGTCGTCGTCCTGGCCGGCGACACGTTCGACCTGGCGGCGATGGAGGACCCCAGCGTCGAGCGGATCCTCGCTGTCCACACGCGCCTGCGAAGCGCCCTGGACGCCTTCGCCCAAGGCGACGACCACGAGCTCGTCGTCCTGGTCGGCGACACAGACAGGGCCCTTGGCGACGACGAGCGCCTCGTGGCGCAGGTGGTGAAGGGGCTCTCAGCGCGTGTGGTGAACGCGGTGGAACTCCAGTTCGAGACCGGCACCGGCGAACGGATCGTGCGTGTGGAGTGGTATCCGTCGACTCCCGACAACGGCGCGGCTCGCGCGCATGTCCGAGCTGCGGTCGCAGATGGGATGGCCGGCATCGTCGCCTCGGGGACGACGAGCCCCGAGCTCACGACCATCGGCGAGGGCTTCTACGCCAACCCAGGCTCGTGCGCCGAGGTGTCCGTGCGTGTCCCCGCGCGGCTCGGGCTGCCACCGGTTTCCGCGGTCGAGCGCCAGCTGGGGTTCGTCGAGCTCGAGGCGGGAGCCCAGCTTCACGTTCGGCTCATCCACGGCGCGTCGGTGGTCGGTGGCGGACTCGGGCGCCGCCTCTTCGCGCGTTCGAGCGAGCGACCCGAAGGGCGGCCCGCCGTCATCGCCACGTACCCAACGGGCCCGGACTGGCCTCCGGCGCCGGCGTCGCCACTGACACGTGTACGCAGGGCCCGACGGTGGAGCGCCGGTTTCATCGCCCTTACGGGTGTCGTCAACCTCGTGTCGGCTCTGACGCCACCCGATAACACCCGCATCCAGACGCTGACGGACTACCTGCCGCTCGCCGTCGCCCAGGCTGCGCACGTCCTGGTCGCCATCGGCGGCTTGAGTCTGCTGCTGCTCGCGGGTGGCATCAGGCGCGGTCAACGCCTGGCCTGGCAGGCAGCTCTCAGCCTGCTTGTCGTGTCCGCCGCCCTTCATCTGGCCAAGGGCGTCGACCTCGAGGAGACCTTTGTCGCCCTGGCTGCCGCCGCCTACCTGTTGGTCCACCGGCGGGCCTTCCGGGCTCCGAGCCAGCCCGCCTCGGTTCGCCGAGCCCTCGCCGTCGTCGCAGCCACCGACGTGCTTGCGGTCGTCACCGCCGTCGCTGCGGTCGAGGTGTTCCACCACGCTCATCGCCGGCCGGCCCTGGGCCACGCGACCTTGGCGGTCGCCGAACGACTGGTCGGCATCACGGCCCTGGGCATCGCCGGGCGTCTCGGCCGATTCCTCACCCCGTCGCTCGTGGGTGTCGGCGTTGCCTCGGTGGCGGCCGTCGGCTGGATCGTGTTTCGCCCGACCGTTGCTCGCCGCGCCGCGCACGGAAGCGAGCTTGCGCGGGCGCGCACCGTGGTGCGGCGCTACGGCGGCGACACGCTCGCCTACTTCGCTCTCCGCAGCGACAAGCACCACTTCTTCGTGGGCGAGAGCGTCGTCGCCTATGCGTCCTTCGGCAGCGTGTGCCTCGTCTCGCCCGATCCGATTGGGCCGGCGACCGATCGCGAGGGCGCGTGGACCGCCTTTCGCCAGTTCGCCGACGCGCATGGCTGGCATGTCGCGGTGATGGGTGCGTCGGAGGACTGGCTTCCGATCTACCGGCGAGCAGGCATGCACGACGTCTACGTGGGCGACGAGGCGATTGTCGACTGCACTCGTTTCTCGATGGAGGGCGGCAAGTCCAAGGGCCTGCGCCAAGCGGTCAACCGCGTGGCACGCAACGGCTACACGGTGTCCTTCCACGACCCCGCGCACGTCGATGCCTCGCTGCGGACGGCGCTGGAGGCGTTGATGGCCGAGAGCCGCCGTGGCGGGGTCGAGCGGGGTTTCTCGATGACGCTCGGGCGCATGTTCGACCCCGAAGACCGAGGCCTGCTCCTCGCCGTCGCCGCCAACGCTGATGGGGAGCCGGCCGCGTTCTGCCAGTACGTGCCTGCTCCTGACATCGACGGGTACTCGCTCGACCTCATGCGCCGCACGA
>JAFAUA010000193.1 GCA_019243595.1 Acidimicrobiia bacterium | reverse complement strand
CAACTTCTGCGACCCGCTGACGGAGGATGGTCGCCATCGACACCATGGTGGAGCAGCCGCGCGTCCGTATGGTGGATGCTCGATGGAGTTCCAGGACGTTGTGCGACGGCGACGCATGGTGCGCAACTTCGATTCCCGGCCGCTGCCACGCGACCTCGTCGACCGCATCGTCGCCAACGGCCTGCGTGCACCGTCGGCGGGCTTCACGCAAGGATGGGCGTTCGTCGTGCTCGAGGGGGCGGAGGAGACGTCGCGCTTCTGGTCGGCCACATTCGCATCCGCCGAGGCGCGTGCCGGGTTTCGCTGGCAAGGGCTGTTCGAGGCACCCCTCTTGATCGTGGCCCTGTCGCACAAGGACGCCTATCTCGACCGCTACGCGGAGGCCGACAAGGGCTGGGCCGACCGCAGCGAGACGCGCTGGCCGGTCGCCTACTGGGACATCGACGCCGGCTTCGCTTCGTTGTTGATGGTGCTGACTGCCGTCGACGCGGGGCTGGGCGCCCTGTTCTTCGCCGTCGCCGAGCACGACCGGTTCCGGGCCGCCTTCGGTGTGCCCGGCAGCTACAAGCCCGTCGGTGCGGTCGCCGTCGGCTATGCGCGGCCCGACGAGCCGTCCCGCTCGCTGCAGCGCGGCTGGAAGCCCTCAGACGCGGTCGTCCACCGCGGCCGTTGGTGAGGCGGCCGTTGGTGAGGAGAGCTGGCTGAGCAGTCCGAAGACATCGTCGGTCGGAAGCTTGCACGTGTAGTTGCGGCACACGTAGGCCATGCCGTCCTTGCGGTCGTCGAACAGCGGCGAGTCGTAGCGCTCGCCCCACGCCAGCACGGCGTTGGGGAGGTACCGCTCCTGAACTGCACTCACGAGATCGCGCCGGTCGCCGGTGATGACGATCTCGGTCGCGCCGGTGGTCGACAGGTCGACGGCCTCCAGCATGTGGGCGAAGGCGATCGGCTGGCGGCCCATGGGATCGGCGAGCAGACGGAGGATGGCGTCGGCCCGGTTCGTGTACTCGTCATCGCCGGTGAGGGCAGCCAGGCGGAGAAGCGAGAGCGTGGCAACGGCGTTGGCCGATGGAAGGGCGCTGTCGAGGATGTCCTTGGGCCGGGTGATCAGCTCCTCGGCATCGCGGCCGTTGGTGAACATGCCCCCGTGGGCGTCGTCCCAGAACAGGTCGAGCATGGCGTCGGCTGTGCGTCTCGCTTCGGTGATCCATCGTGCCTCGCCGGTCGCCTCGGCGAGCCGGGTGAAGGCGTCCACCAGCGCTGCGTAGTCGTTCGCGTAGGCGAGGTGGTTGGCCCGGCCGTCCTGCCAGGCTCGGAGCCAGCGGCCGTCGTCGCGCTGCAGCTCGCGGAGGAGGAATTCCCCGGTCTGGACGGCTTGGGTGAGCCACTCGGCGTTGTCGGTCGCGGCGGCGGCCTCCGCGAGCGTCGAGAGGAAGAGGGCGTTCCACTCGGTGAGGACCTTGTCGTCGAGCCCGGGCCGGACCCGCTCGGCGCGCACCTCGAAGAGGCGTTCCCTAGCCCGTTCGATGTGCGCCGGACGGAGGAGGTCGCCACGGGCCGGGCGGTGGAGGATGTTGGCGCCCTCGAAGTTGCCGGCGTCGGTGACGTCCCACCACTGGAGCACGGCGGGCGCCTCGTCGGCGCCGAGCGCGTCCTCGATCTCCTGCGGGCGCCAGACGTAGAACTTGCCCTCTTCGCCCTCGGAGTCGGCGTCCTCGGCTGAGTAGAGCCCGCCGTCGGCGTGGCGGAGATCGCGGAGGACGTAGCCGATCGTTTCCTCGACGACCTGGCGGTACCGGGGCTCGTGGGTGAGCTGCCAGGCGTGCAGGTAGACCCGCCCGAGCATGGCCTGGTTGTAGAGCATCTTCTCGAAGTGGGGGACCAGCCAGTACGGGTCGACCGAGTAGCGAGCAAAGCCGCCGCCGAGGTGGTCGTAGATGCCCCCGGACGCCATGGCGTCGAGGGTCGTGGTGACGACGCCGAGGATCTCCGGCCGGTCGCCCTGGGCGGCGGCGCGCAAGAGCAGCTCGAGGCTCGACTCCTGCGGGAACTTGGGGGCTTGCCCGAAGCCGCCCCACTGGCTGTCGAACTGGCTGCGCAGTGAGCCGATGGCGGTGTCGAGCACCGTCCGGTCGACGGGGGCGCTGGCCGGTGCCAGGTGGGCCACCTGACCGAGCGCCTCGGTGAGCCGCCCGGCCTGCTCGTCGACCTCGCTGCGTCGCTCCTTCCACGCCTCGTCGATCGCCTCGAGCACCTGGACGAACGCCGGCATCCCGTGGCGCGGCTCGTTCGGGTAGTAGGTGCCGCCGTAGAAGGGCTGCTTGTCGGGGGTCAGGAACACGGTCATCGGCCACCCGCCCTGGCCGGTCAGCGCCTGCACCGCCTCCATGTAGATGCTGTCGACGTCGGGCCGCTCCTCCCGGTCGACCTTGATGTTGACGAACAGCTCGTTCATCACCGCGGCCACCGCCGGATCCTCGAACGACTCGTGCGCCATCACGTGGCACCAATGGCACGCCGAATAGCCGACGCTCAGCAACACCGGCTTGTTTTCGGCCTTGGCCCGCTCGAACGCCTCCTCGCCCCACGGATACCAGTCGACCGGGTTGTCCTTGTGTTGCCGCAGGTACGGACTGGTCTCCGACGCAAGCCGATTCATGCAGGCCGTTCTACCCGCCGTAATCCCCCGAAAAAATTCTGAAATCCTCAGGTTGTTCCTCTTTACTTCCACAAGCGTTCTCGCCGATACTCCTGACAGCCCAAAGCGGAAGCCGGCAAGGCCGAAGAAGGAAGAAGCCGAAAGGCGGAAACCGGAAGCGGTAGCTGGTGGAAGTTTCGGGTGAGGACTCGAGACGTAGCTGTCGCACCGCAAGGTGTTGCAGCAAGCGGAGCGAGGCCGACTGGCTCTGACCCCGAGCAGCAAGAAGGCTTCGGCCGGACGGTTACTCGGGGTCGAGTCGCGTCCGAGGCGAGGTCGGGCGTAGAGTCCGCCGACTATGGACCTGCGACTCGACGGCAAGACCGCACTCGTCACCGGCGCCTCCAAGGGGATCGGCTTCGCAATCGCCAAGGCCATGGCCGAATCCGGCGCCAAGGTGATGCTCAGCTCGCGCAAGCAGGACCAGCTCGAGAAGGCGGCGGCCGAGATCGACGGCGAGGTCGACGTGGTCGCGGCCAATGCCGGCGAGCCCGAGCAGGCCGAGGCCGCGGTCGACGCCACCATCGAGCGCTTCGGCTCCCTCGACGTCCTCGTCAACAACGCCGCCACCAACCCCCACTTCGGCAAGGCCATCGACGTCGACCTGCCTCGCTATGACAAGACCTTCCAGGTCAACGTCCGGGGTCTGCTCGTGTGGAGCCAGCTCGCCTACAAGCGGTGGATGCAGGAGCACGGCGGCAACGTCATCAACATCGCCTCCATCGGAGGCATGCACTACGGCAGCTTCATCGGCGTCTACGACACCACCAAGGCGGCGGTGATCTACCTCACCAAGCACCTGGCCGCCGAGCTTTCGCCCAACGTCCGCGTCAACGCCATCGCCCCCGGGCTGGTGAAGACCGACTTCGCCAAGGCCCTCTACGAGTCCGGCGAAGAGGCGGTCGCCAACATGATCCCCCTCAAGCGCCTCGGTGTCCCCGAGGACATCGCCCCCGCGGCCCTGTTCCTCGCCAGCGACGCCGCGTCCTGGGTCACGGGCGAGGTCCTCGTTGTCGACGGCGGGATGCTCGTCAGGCCGTAGACGCCGTAGGCGCCCTAAAGGGAAAGGCCCCCACCGGCAGCCCGGGCGTCGGCAGGCCCTCCCACGCCACCACGTTCCCGGGCAAGGCGTCGGTGGCGAACAACGTGCGCCCGTCGGCGCCGCCGAAGCAGCAGTTGGTCGTGACGCCCTTGCCGGGGATCTCGAGGAAGTCGACGACGGTCCCGTCCGGCTCGACGACCCGAACCCCGTGCTCAACCGTGGCGCACGCGTAGTAGCGGCCGTCGGCGTCGAGGCAGAAGCCGTCACTACCGCCAGGACCCAGGTTCTCGATCACCCACTCCCGAGAGCCGTCGGCGTGCACCTTCTGCAGGCCGGTGCGCTCGACGACGACCACCTCGCCCGCGGGCGTGAAGGCGATGCCGTTGCAGAACCAGAAGTCGCGGGCGAACTCGTCAACCGATCCGTCGGCGTGGAGCACCATCACCCGCCCGATCGGTGGCTCGGGCGGTGGATAGTGCCCGGGATCGGTGAAGAAGAGGTCCCCGCTCGGCCCGACCGACAAGTCGTTGGGCGCGTGGAAGCCGACGTCGGCCACATAGGAGACAGACCCATCGGGCGCCACCCGCTGGATCCCCGGCGTGGCGTGCCGGGGCTCGGGCGGCGTCGACGACCCCCAGATCGGGAACTTGGAGAAGTCCAGGCCGCCGTTCTGGGTAACGAGGAACCCGCCGTCGGCGCACGGCGCGGCCGCGTTCGCGCCCCCGCCGACGTCGGCCAGCAACGACTTGCGACCCGCCGGCACGTCCACCCGCCAGAGGACCCCGTCGCACACGCTCGTCACCACCAACGACGAAGACCCCGCGCACCACACCGGACCTTCGCCGAACCGGATCCCGTCGACGACGACCTCGGCCTTCATCGGTTGGGCATCGACGCGCCGCAGTGCGGACACGCTTCGTACGCGCGCGAGGAGGTCCGTCCGCACGCCGCGCACCGGGCGACGGTTACCTCGCCGCGGCGCACGCGCCAGACCGCCGACCAGAGAATGCCGCCGACAGCGACGACCAGGAGCACCTCGAGCGCGTCCCGGACGATCGGATCCATCGCCACCTAGTCTCGCGACTCATGGCCATTGACTTCACGCTGCCGCCCGACATCGAAGAGATCCGCCGCCGGGTCCGCGAGTTCGTCGAGGGTGAGGTGAGGCCCGCCGAGCAGAAGCTCGAGGAGGCCGGCAACGACCGCAAGGCGCTGATCGAGATGATCATCGAGATGCGCCAGAAGGCCAAGGACTGGGAGCTCTGGCTGCCACACATGCCCAAGGAATGGGGCGGCCTGGGCCTGGGACCGGTCGGCATGGCCAGCGTGTCCGCCGAGGCCGCCCGCTCGCGCATGGGACCGTTCCTCCTCAACTGCCAGGCCCCCGACGAGGGCAACATGCACACGCTCCTTCACTTCGCCACCGACGAGCAGAAGGAGAAGTACCTGCGCCCGCTGTGTGAGGGCGTCAAGCGCAGCTGCTTCGCCATGACCGAGCCCGAGGTCGCGGGCTCCGACCCCACGCTCATCCAGACCCACGCCGAGCAGGACTCGGCCACCGGCGACTGGGTGATCAACGGCCACAAATGGTTCATCTCCGGAGCCCGCGGCGCGGCGTTCGCCATCGTCATCGCCAAGACCGATCCCGACGCCGACCCGCCCCAGGCCCGCAACTCGGCCTTCATCGTCGACACCAACACGCCCGGCTGGGAGGTCGTCCGCGACGTCGAGACGATGTCGGGCGGCCACAACCACTGCGAGATCCGCCTCACCGACATCCGCGTCCCCGCCGACAGCATGCTCGGCGAGCGCGGTGGTGGCCACAAGCTCGGCCAGGTCCGTCTCGGGCCGGCGCGCCTCGCCCACTGCATGCGGTGGATCGGCCAGACGGAGTTGGCGCTCGAGATGCTCGTCGACCGGGCCCTCAACCGCTACTCGCACGGCTCGCTGCTCGCCGACAAGCAGGCGATCCAGTGGATGATGGCCGACTCGGCCATGGAGCTCTACAGCTCGAAGCTGATGGTCCTGCACGCCGCCTACAAGATCGAGAACGGCCTGCCGTTCAAGCAGGAGGTCTCGTTCGCCAAGCACCACGTGGCCCAGAGCCTCTGGAAGACCATCGACCGGGCCATCCAGGTGCACGGCGCCCTCGGCTACTCCACCGACACTCCGCTCGCCGACATGCTGAAGCAGGCCCGCTGGGCGCGCTTCGCCGACGGCGCCGACGAGATCCACCAGCAGACGATCGCTCGCAACGTCATCTCGGCCTGCCAGGACCATGGCTCGCTGCAGCCGGCGCTGGGCGACCTCACGCTCTGACCACCTAGTGCTCGACCTCCCGGAGCCGCACCGGGCGACCTTCGCCGATCTCGGCCGCACCAGCATCCGCACCTGGGAGTGGGGCGACCCGTCCAGGCCGCCGGTGCTGCTCATCCACGGCGGGTGGGACCACGGCCGCATGTGGGACGGGCTGGCGCCGCGCATCGTCGACGAGCTCGACCGTTTCGCGGTCGCCGTCGATGTGCGCGGCCACGGTGACAGCGGGCGCCTGCCCGAGGCCGGGCCCAGCTGGCCGATGTTCATGATCGACATGGCCCAGATCTGTCAGCGTCTCGGGCCGCCGGTGATGCTCGTCGGCCACAGCTTCG
>JAFAUA010000029.1 GCA_019243595.1 Acidimicrobiia bacterium | reverse complement strand
GACCGCCAGCGACTCGATCGCCAGCGTGTCGGCCAACGGCGGCGACGGCGGCGGCGTCAATGCGTCGCAGACCCCGACGGCGCTTTCCGGCAACTCGGGTGCGTCCACCGCTCAGTCTTCGGCGACCAACACCGGCAACACCGGCGGCGCCAGCTCCACGGCCGTGGGCAGCCCGACGGCGATGACCGGCGACTCGGGTGCGACGGGCCGCACGGGCGACGTGAACCTGACTGCAGGCGCCATCAACACCGGCATCAAGGGCACGGCCCGCGTCAGCGGCTCGGCTCAGTCTGGCGACTCGGGCAACTCCGGAAAGACCGGCGACGCCAAGATCACCGGTGATTCGACCAGTCTCGCCAACTCCGGCGCCGCTTCTCGGTCGACCTCGGTGTCCGGTACGACCGGCGACGTGGCCAACGCAGTGAAGAGCACGCTGGTCGGCGGCAACGCCGGCCCCGGTGGCGACCACGCGACGGCCCACTCGGCTCGCGGTGGCGACGCCAAGGCGCGCGCCAACAACGGCGGCCCCAAGGTCACTGGCGGCGACTCGATCGCCAGCGTTTCGGCCAACGGGGGCGCCGGCGGCGACGTCAAGTCCACGCAGAGCCCGACGGCGGTTTCCGGTAACTCCGGCGCCTCCGTCGCCCAGTCCTCGGCGACCAACACCGGCAACACTGGCTCCTCGAGCTCGACGGCCGTCTCCGACGGCCAGGCGCTCTCCGGCAACTCAGGTGCCACCGGCCGTACCGGCGACGTCTCGGCCACGGTCGGCGCCGTCAACACCGCCATCAAGGGCCTGGCTGATCCGGGTGTCAACGCCGCCTCCGGCGGCTCCGGCAACTCCGGCGGTACCGGCGACGCCATGTCGGCGGCCAGCGGCACCGCCCGCTCCGGCGACTCCGGCGCCACGGGCGCGACCGGCGACGTCAACCTGACCGCGGGCGTTCTCAACAGCGGCCTGGCCGCCGCCCCCAAGGTTGGGGCTGGCACGGTCCGCTCGGGCGACTCCGGTAACACCGGCGACACCGGCTCGGCTCACGCAAGCGGCTCGGCGACCAGCATCGCCAACAGCGGTGCGGCCAGCGAGGCCAACTCCACGTCCGGCGACACCGGCGGGGCGGCTAATGCCGTCAGCATCCGGGCGGCCGGCGGCGCGGGTGCTCGCGGCGGCGACCACGGCCATGCCGTCTCGTCTCGCGGCGGCGACGCCAGTTCCCGTTCCAGGGTCACGGGCCGCAACAACCACGTGTCCGGCGGTTCGGTCACCGGTGGCGACTCGATCGCCAACCTCTCGGCGGACGGCGGCGCGGGCGGCAGCATCGATTCGACCCAGTCCCCGCTGGCCCAGTCTGGTGACTCGGGGATGTCGTGGGCGCAGTCGTCGTCCACCAACACCGGCAACACCGGCGCCGCGTCGTCGACGGCAACTGCCGACCCGACTGCCGTGTCCGGCAACTCCGGCGACTCGGGCAGCACCGGCAAGGCCGACGCCACGCTCGGCTCGATCAACACGGGCCTCGGGGGCAGCGCCAATATCAAGGGCGTCGCTGTGCGCTCCGGGGACTCGGGTGCGACCGGCAACACCGGCAACGCCAAGGCTGACGGCACCGCTCAGAGCGCTGCCAACTCGGGCGCAATCTCCGGTGCCACGTCGGTCTCGGGCAACACCGGCGATGCGGCGAACGCCGTCCAGAGCACGCTGGTCGGCGGCAACGCCGGCCGCGGTGGCGACCACTCCACGGTCCGCTCGGGCCGCGGCGGCGACGCCAAGGCTCGCCAGTCGGTTAGCGGCCGCGGCAATCGCGTGTCCCTCGGCTCCGTCACGGGCGGCGACTCGATCGCCAACGGCTCGGTGAACGGCGGCGCCGGCGGCGGCGTCAAGTCCGACCAGAGCCCGACGGCGATCTCCGGCAACTCCGGGCTGTCGCGTGCGCAGTCCTCGTCCACGAACACCGGCAACACCGGCGCCGCCACCTCGACGGCGACGGCCGACCCCGTCGCGATGTCGGGCGACTCCGGGCAGTCGGGCAACACCGGCGATGCCAAGCTCACGGCAGCGGTCATGAACAGCCAGCCGGCGAGCAGCGCCAAGGTCGGCGCCTCGACGGTCCGCACCGGCAACACCGGCGCCACGGGCGATACCGGCAAGGCCAACGCCGCGAGCGCGGCTTCCTCGTTCGCCAACAGTGGCGCTGCGTCCGACGCCAGCTCGCTGTCGGGCGACACGGGCGCCGCGGCCAACGCCTCCAAGGTGACGGCGACCGGCGGCAACGGCGGTCGCGGTGGCGACCATCTCACGGCCCGCTCCTCCCGCGGCGGCGACGCCAAGGTGCGCCGCAGTGTCAGTGGCCGCAACAACCGGGTCACCGGCGGCAAGGTCGCCGGTGGCGACTCCATCGCCAACGGCTCGGCCAACGGTGGCGACGGCGGCTCCCCGTGGATCAACGAGGCTCCGCTCGCCCAGTCTGGTGACTCGGGTACGGCGTGGGCACAGTCCACGTCGACCAACACCGGCAACACCGGCCCGGCCAGCTCGACGGCAACCGCCAGCCCGGTGGCCGCCACTGGCAACTCCGGCGACTCCGGCAATTCCGGTAAGGCCTCCGGCGATCTCACGGCCAGCAACACCGGCATCAAGGGCAAGGCGAACGTCGCCGCTGCCATCCGCAGCGGCGACACGGGCAACACAGGCGATACTGGCAATGCCAAGGCCGGTGGTGCCGCCGACAGCGTCGCCAACTCGGGCGCCCTGTCCCACTCCGACTCGGCATCGGGCAACACCGGCGACGTGGCCAACGCCGTCAGCGAAAAGGCGACCGGCGGCAACGGTGGCCGCGGCGGCGACCACCTGACGGTCCACTCGGGCAGTGGCGGCGACGCCAGTGCCCGCCAGAGGGTCACCGGGCGCAACAACCGGGTGAACCTTGGCAGCGTGGTCGGCGGCGACTCCATCGCCAACGCCTCCGCGAACGGCGGCAACGGTGGTGGGCTGGGCGGCAACGGTGGGCGAGGCGGCGATCACCTGACGGCCGGTTCGGCCGCTGCGGGCGACTCCGCCGACCGTCTGTCGGCCAGTGGACGTGCGAATGCGGTCGGCGGCGGCAAGATCGCCGGCGGCGACTCCATCGCCAGTGGCTCGGCCAACGGCGGCGACGGTGGCAACGGCAAGGTCGACCTTTCGCCGACCTCCATCTCCGGCAACTCGGGCCTGTCCCGTGCGCAGTCCTCGGCTACCAACACCGGCAACACCGGTGCGGCCAGCTCCACAGCCACGGCCAGCCCCACGGCGACGTCCGGCAACTCCGGCGGCTCCGGCACCACGGGCGACGCCAAGGCAACGCTCTCGGCCGACAACTCCGGCATCAAGGGCAAGGCCAACCCGACGGCGGCGGTCCGCTCTGGCAACTCGGGCGACACCGGGACCACCGGTAACGCCGCTGCTGCTGGCGTGGCCACGTCGAACGCCAACTCCGGTGCCCAGTCCGGCGCCACCTCGGCGTCCGGCACCACGGGCGACGTCGCCAATGCTGTTCGCGGCAACGCCACGGGCGGCAACGGCGGTCGTGGCGGCGACCACGGGACGGTTCACTCCGCCGCCGGCGGCGACGTCTCGGCCCGCCTACGGGTGCAGGGCCGCAACAGCCACCTGGCCGTGGGCAGCATCAGCGGCGGCGACTCGATCGCCCAGCTCAACGTCAACGGTGGCAGCGGCGGCGACGCCAACCTGACCGAGTCCCCGCTGTCCCAGTCGGGCGACTCCGGCACGGCGTGGTCCCAGTCGTCGGCCACGAACACCGGCGACACCGGCGCTGCGTCCTCGACGGCGAGTGCCGATCCGCAGGCCGTCACCGGTAACTCCGGCGACAGTGGCAAGACCGGCGACGCCAAGATCAGTGCCGACCTCAGCAACTCCGCCATCAAGGGGAGCGCCGGTGGTAGCGGCCTCGCTGCCCGTAGCGGTAATTCGGGCGACAGCGGCAAGACCGGCAACGCCTCGGTGTCCGGTACCGCCGACTCCAATGCCAATTCGGGGGCCCAGTCCAACGCCGGCGCCGTCTCGGGTAACACGGGCTCCGCGGCCAACGCGGTCCGTGGCACCGCCACGGGCGGCAACGGTGGCCGCGGCGGCGACCACGGCACGGCCCGCTCGGCCGCTGGTGGCGACGTCCGCACGCGACTGAGCGTCAGTGGGCGCAAGGCCCGGGCGACCATCGGTAGCATCAGCGGCGGCGACTCGATCGCCCAGGTCAACGCCAACGGCGGCGACGGCGGTAACGGCGACCTGACGCAGTCGCCTTCGGCGATCAGCGGCAACTCGGGTGCGGCCACCGCCCAGTCGTCGGCGACCAACACTGGCAACACGGGCCCGGCCACCTCGACGGCGACGTCCGACCCGCTGGCCATCTCCGGCGACTCCGGCAAGAGCGGTGGCACCGGCGACGCCAAGGTCGACAGCGGTTCCAGCAAGCTGACGGCCAAGTCGGGCGACACCGGCGGGAGTGGCAAGACCGGTGACGCCCATGCGGCGGCGACGGCAAAGTCCAACGCCAACTCCGGTGCGCAGTCGAAGGCCCAAGCCAATTCTGGTGACACCGGCCCGGCGGCGAACACAACGGCCGGCACCAGCACCGGTGGGAATGGGTCCCGCGGCGGCACTCACGCTCATGCCCGGTCGGCTGCCGGCGGCGACCTCCGTGGCCGCTCGAGCGTGGGCAGCCGTAGCACCGTCCATGTCGGCCACCTGAGTGGTGGCGACTCCATCGACGCCACCTCGGCCAACGGCGGTGCCGGCGGCAACGGCGGCGGCAACGAGTCGCCTCAGGCGCTGAGTGGTGACTCGGGTGCGGCGACGGCTCAGAACTCGAGCACGAACACCGGCAACACCGGTGCGGCCAGCTCGACGGCCGATGCCAGCCCGGTGTCCACCACCGGCACGTCCGGCGACACGGGTCCGAGCGGCTCGGGCACGAGCAGCGACACCAGTGGCACGGCTTCATCTTCGGCCGCGACCGCCCAGCTGCAGAGCGCAGACGCCTTGCAGATGGCGCCGGCGGCTTCGACCGGCGGGGCGACCTCCAATGCCACGAACAACAACGGCGCTGTGACGAACAACTCACGCAGCACCAGTGGTAACTCGGGTCAGTCCAACTCCACCGGCAACTCCAATGGTGGCGGGAACACTGGTGCGGCGAACACCGGCACCAGCAACAACGTCGTGGCGGCACCGCCGGCGGGCGGTCCTGCGAACCCGACTGCGTCGGGCACGGCGAATGCCGACGACACCTCGGTGGCGTCCGGCTCGGGTACGGCCCTTGACAACTCCGTGTCGTCCGGCGACGCCGTCGCCATGCACGGCTCGGTTGCCTCGGGCTGCTCGGTGGCCATCGACCACTCCACCTCGTCGGGCGGCACCTGCCATCCGTCGAACGGTGGCAGCGGGTCGTCGTCGATGCCCTCGGCCCACGCGGCTTCGGGCCCGGCGCTGGCCTTCACCGGCCTGGAGACGCTGCAGCTGAGCTTGGCCGGGGCCCTTGCAATGGCCCTGGGTGCGCTCCTCGTGGCGTTTGCAGGTTTGGGCCGACGGGAAGAGGCAACGGCGTAGGTACGAAGCGGATAACGGGTAAAGCAAGCGACCAACAGGCTGGAGCAAAGGGAAACGTTCATGAAGATCAGTAAGATTCGAGTGGCCGGTGTCGGCTGCCTGGCGGCGGTGACGGGTCTCGTGACCGCGGCGAGCATGGTGCTGACGGCGCCGGCTGACGCGGCCAAGATGCACAAGGCCTCGAACGCCAACGCCACGGCGGCGCCTGCGGCGCCCGCGGCAGCCCCCGCCTCTTCGGCTATGACGCCGAACGAGTCCGGCAGCTGCGTTGCTGACGCCTCGTCGGTGTGCTCGGGCTTCGGCCAGGCCACAAACAACTCGGTGAGCTCGGGCGACTCCGTCGCCGACAACGGCTCGGTTGCGTCGGGCTGCTCGGTTGCGCTCGACCACTCGACCGCTTCGGGCGGCATGTGTGGCCCGACCAACGGTGGGGCTGCCGCCTCGACGCCTGCCGCCTCGACTGCCAAGGCGGTCGCGGGCAACCCCAGCTTCGCGGGCTAACACCAAATACAACAGCGTTCAGTCGGCTCGCCGGTTTCTGTGCCGGCGAGCCGACCCGCGTCCGCACGCGGCTCCCGAGTCCATCTGAGACCGACGGGTAAGATGCGCCCACATGGGGTGGTGTCACGAGTTCGGCCCCCAGATCCGTGAGGGCTGCGGCCACCCAATGCGGGCGGGCGAGAGCGCGTGCTCTTGTCCGCAGTGCGGTGTCGTTTGTCGAGGACGGTTCGCGGGGTGTGCCGAGGTGTGGGCGCGTGGTCCCCGTGAAGTCCACGTGGTGTCGCCGCCGAACGCATTGGCCCGCCGAACGCCGACACCCGCGCGCGCCAACTACGCGCCCGCCGAGCAGCACTCCGGCGCAGACCAGGCCCGCACCGAGGTGCTGGCCTGGCTGCAGGCCGCTTTCGACGGCCTCAGGGACGAGCTGAGCGTCCTCGCCGGGAGCCTCGCCCGCCAGCAGGCGGTGCTCAGCGACATCTCCGAGAACCGCGACAGCGAAGTGGCCACCGCGTTGGCGGAGGTGAAGGACTGGGCGGCCGAGCTCCGCAACGAGACGCTCCGGCTGCAGGGGTTCGAGCGCGCCGTCGCCGACCAGCTGCGCGCCGACGTGTCCGCCACGATCTCCCAGGGCGTCGACCAGATCGCCACGACCCGCAACGATGACGTGCGCCAGGCGCTGGCGCAGGTCGAGGAGCGGGCCGCCGCCCTGCGGGAGGAGACCGATCGCCTGCAGGACTTCGGCCAGAACCTGGCCGAGCAGCTGCGCACCGAGGTCGCCAAGACCGTCCAGGACGGCATGGCCAGCCTGATGGCTGCCGCCGCCGCGAAGACCGAGAGCACGGAGCCGGCGCCGGCGCCGGATGCGCTTGCTGCGCAGGCTCCGTCGCCCGACCTGGCCGCCGAGCTGCGGCAAGAGACCGAGCGCCTGCAGCGCTTCGGCGAGACGCTCGCCGACAGCGTGCGCGACGCCGTCACCTCTGCCTTGCAGAATGCCCAGCTGACAACGCCGGCGACAACTCCCGAGATCGCTGCGGCCGCGCCCGCGCCCGCGGTCGCGCCCGTGTCCGTGCCCGAGCCTGCGCCGGCCGAGGTCGCCCCCGTTGCGGAGCCTGCGGCCGCTGGAGCCTCCAAGAAGACCCCGTCGTCCTCGTCGGGCGCTCCGTCGGTGCCTGCCGCCCTCGAGCTGCCCTCGGGTGCACTGGTTGGCCCCACGCTGGCGACCGCCGCCGTCGACGCCCTCACCCTTGCACGCGTGGCGCGTCGTCGCCGCCGCATCCCCGCGACACCCGCCGCCGGGTTGCACCGTGCCGATCCGTTGCTCACCGACATGCTGCGCCGCCTCGAGCGCTTCGCCCTCGGCCGGCGCACCGGCACCACGGCGCGCGCCCGCACTGCCGAGGCGACGGGCCGTTGGGGTATCGACGCCCTGCCTGTCGCGGCCGCCGGCGACACCGAAGTGGCCGTCGACCTCCGCGAGCTCAACGGGCTGGCGCTCACCGGCGCGGGTGCGGTCGGTGTCGCCCGAGCGATGGCCGTCACGTTCTTCTGCCGGCACCGCCGGCCTGCCGAGGTCGTCCTCGTCGGTGACGAGCTGCTGCCGGGCACCCCCGGCGTGCCCGGCCTTTCCCGAGTGACAACGGTCGACGGCGCCCTCGTGAATCTCGGCATCGTCGCCGACGACAACGATCTCGTCGGCGACGAGGTCGAGCCTCGCCCGTCGCACCGGGTACCCGCCGCGCATCTCGCGTTCGTGTCGGGCATGACCGACGCCGACGTCGAACGGCTACGGCAGAGCGTCGACCAGCGGCCCGAGCTCGGCGTCACGGTCGTGATCGTCGGCAGTCGAGCCGCGGCATCGGCAACTGTCGACGTTGACGACTCCGGGATGCCAGTGTCCGCTGAGCCGTCGGCGTGGGCCGACCGCTTCGGGGAGGCCCGCATGTTGTCGTTGCAGCCTGCTGAGGCGGCGGAGCTCGTCGCACTCGCGGACGCGTCGCGCCGTGAAGGCGACGACCTGCTGGCGGCCGAGCTGAACGGCGAGGTGTGCAATGTCACCGAGATCGTCGGGCGCTCGGCGACGCGCACCGCTCCGCTGATCGACGTGCGCATGCTCGGCTCGTTCCGTATCGAGGTCGGTGACGAGGAGATCAGAGGTGGCCTGCGAACGAAGGCGCGCGAGCTGCTCGCCTTCCACCTGTTGCATCCCGAAGGGGCCTCGCTCGACGCCGCCGTCGAGGCCCTATGGCCGGAGGCCGACGCCGGGCGTGGCTCGGAGTGGTTCTGGACGGCACTCGGGAACCTGCGCAGCCGGCTGCGCACGGCGTGCGGCATCAAGGACATGAAGATCATCGACCGCGTCGGCGATACGTACCGTCTCGAGGTCGAGCGCTTCGGTGTCGACGTGTGGCGGTTCGAGGAGGCGCTGGCGGCATCGTCGCCGGGTATGGGCGACGCCATGCCGTCGACCGAGGCGCTCGAGCGAGCGGTGGCTGAGTACGGCGGCGAGCTGCTCACGGGCGATCCGTGGCAGTGGGTCGAAGGAGCCCGGGAGGATGTCCGCCGGCGCGCCCTCGATGCCGTCGCCCACCTCGCCGAGCGGAAGATGGAGGCCGGCGATCTCGACGGCGCTCTCAGCACCCTCGAGCACGGTCTCGAGATCGACGCCATCTCCGAGGAGCTCTACCGGCGCACGATGGACATCCAGGGTCAGCTGTCGCGACGCGACGCGATCCGGGGCACGTTCCGGTTGCTGCAGGCTCGGCTGGCTGCATACGGGCTGACGCCGGACCCCAGCACCGAGAAGGTGTTCGGGGACCTCGTCGCCCGCGCCTGAGCGGGCAGGCCTCCCCCTGCGAGGCCGTCGACTTTCCTAGGCTCCGGCTGTGCAGCAGGTCCTCGGAGACAGGTATCGCGTCGAGCGGCTCGTCGAACGCGGCGTCCTGACCGACGACTACGAGGCGACTGACCTCACGCTCGAGCGCCGAGTGCTCCTGAAGGTCCTCAAAGAGGAGCTCGACGAGGAGCCCGCTGTTCGTCAGCTGTTCGAGGAAGCGGCGCACGGCGCGGCCGTGCTGAACCATCCGAACATCGTGAGCACGCTCGACTCTGGCGATGACGACGGGATCTCCTATGTCGTCACCGAATACGTCGACGACCCGACGCTGAATGAGGTTCTCGCCAACGGGCCTTTGCCCCCTCGGCGCGTGGCTGAAGTCGGCGTCGATGTCGCGTCTGCACTCGCCTACGCCCACGACCAGGGCGCACTGTTTCGCGGGCTGAGCCCGCGCTCCGTCGTCCTCGATCCCGACGGCGAAGCGCGGCTGCGCGACTTCGGCTTCACCCGTGTCGCCGAGCGAGCGCGCAGCCTCGACCGCGACGCGCGCATCGCCGAGGCTGCCTACGTCGCGCCCGAGCGCGTGCGCGGCGAACCGGCCGACGTCCGTACCGACCTGTACGGACTCGGGCTGGTGCTCTACGAAGCGGCGACAGGGCGCCCGGCGGCGATGGGCGACTCGCCGGGTGAGCTGGCGCGCCAGCAGCTCGAGGTGCATCCGCCGCGGCCGAGCGAGGTCAACCCCGCAGTGCCGCGCGAGCTGGAGTCGATCATGGCGCGGATGCTGGCGAAGAACCGCGACGCCAGGCTGCCCAACGCCAACGCCGTACTGCAGGAGCTGACGGCGCTGCTCGACAGCGGCGCCCTCGACGATGCCGGGGTAGCGGTCGGTGCCGCCCCGCCTCCGCCTCCGATCCCGCCGCCGATGGCGCCGCAGTACGAAGACGACGACTTCTACGAGCCCGAAGAGCCGATCGCGGCGGCCGCTGCCGCGGCCGCGGCGGCCACGGGCGGCGCGGCGGCCGGGCAGGGCCACATCGTGCGTATCGGCGCCAACGACTCCACAACGGTGCTGTCCACGCCGCCCCCCGACTATCGCTACGACGACCAGGAACGCCGCCAACCGTGGATCCTGTGGGCCGCTCTGGCCGGCGTCGTGCTGATCGTGATCCTCATCATCCTCGCCCTCTCGGGCGGCGGCGGAGGCGGCAGCTCGACGGTCGCCGTTCCCAACGTCGTGAACCAGACCCAGGACGACGCCATCGCCACCCTCACCAGGGCCGGGCTCAAGGCCAACCCGGTCAGCATCCCCAACGACACCGTCGCCCAGGGCGTCGTCTACGCCGAGGATCCGGCGTCGGGCAAGAAGGTCAAGAAGGGCTCGACGGTCAACCTCTCGGTCAGCTCCGGCCCGTCGGAGACGACGACGACGTCGTCGTCGTCCTCGTCGACGACTCTGGCGACGGCGACGACGGTCAAGCACACGACGACGACGATCAAGCGGACGACCACCACGATCCGTCGAGTGACAACGACCGCGCCGCACCCGCCCACGACCCACGCCACCACCCCGACAACACTGCCTACGCCGACTACGGCGACGACGTCGGTCACACCAGTCACCTGATTTTTTCTCCGCTGCTGTCGATCTGAGCGCCCTCCGTTCGTCGTGGTGCTGAACTGACACCACAAGGAGGAGTCATGCGCTACGCACTGTTGATCTGCACCGACGAGAAGGCCTACGAGGCGCTCAGCCCCGAGGAGAGCCAGGCCAGCACGGCTGGCTACATGGCATGGGGCGAGGAGATGGCCAAGCGGGCCGTGCTCCAGGGCGGCGAGCGGCTGCGGCCGACCACCGACGCCACGAGCGTCCAGGTCCGAGACGGTGAGGTCCTGACGTCGGACGGCCCGTTCGCCGAGACCAAGGAGCAGATCGGCGGCTTCTATCTCGTCGACTGCAGGGACCTCGACGAGGCCATCGAGATCGCCTCGAAGATCCCCGGCGCCCACCACGGCACCATCGAAGTGAGGCCGATCTGGGAGATGTAGCGGCCGAGGTCGAGGCCGCAGTCGCGGCCGCCTTCCGGGACGAGTGGGGGCGCGTGGTCGCCACCCTCATCCGGGTGACCGGCGACTGGGACCTCGCCGAGGAGTGTGCGCAGGACGCCTTCGCGGCGGCCATCGAACGGTGGCCCCGCGATGGCGTTCCTCGCAACCCGGGCGCCTGGCTCACGACGACCGCTCGCAACCGAGCCGTCGACCGCGCCCGCCGGGCCGCCACCGGGACGGCCAAGCTGCAGGAGGCAGCCGTGCTTGCGTCGAGTGACGAACCGCAGAGCCGCGACGACAGCGGCGTGGAGGACGACAGGCTGCGGCTGATCTTCACCTGTTGCCACCCTGCCCTCGCGCTCGACGCCCAGGTCGCGCTCACGCTGCGAACGCTTGCCGGCCTGACCACGACCGAGATCGGGAGGGCCTTCCTCGTCCCCGAGCCGACGATGGCACAGCGGTTGGTCCGGGCCAAGCGCAAGATTCGCAACGCCGGTATTCCGTACCGGGTGCCGCCCGCGCATCTTCTGCCTGACCGCACAGCCGCCGTCCTGGCGGTGCTGTACCTGCTGTTCAACGAGGGCTACTCGGCGACCGAGGGAGCCGACCTCGTCCGCCGCAACCTGTGCGCCGAGGCCATCCGCCTGGCCCGCACCCTCGCGGCGCTGATGCCCGACGAGCCCGAAGCGCTTGGGCTGCTGGCGCTGATGCTCCTACAGGACGCACGGCGAGCGGCGCGGGTCGACGCACGCGGTGATCTCGTGACGTTGGAGAACCAGGACCGGTCGCAGTGGGACCAGAAGGCGATCGACGAGGGTGTCGCCCTGCTCGACGCCGCCCTTCGCCGGGAGCGACCCGGTCCGTACCAGGTGCAAGCCGCCATCGCCGCCTGCCACGCCACTGCTGCGACTCCCGCCGACACCGACTGGCACGAGATCGCCGGTCTTTACAGAAAGCTCTCGACGATGACGCGTTCGCCGGTCGTCGAGCTCAACCGGGCCGTTGCCGTCGCTATGGCCGACGGACCCGAGGCCGGGCTGTCGATCGTGGCTTCAATCGAGGATGCCGGCGAGCTGCGGGGTTATCACCTGCTTCCCGCCACCAAGGCTGACTTCCTCCGACGCCTGGGCCGGCGGGGCGAGGCCGTGGCCGCCTACGAGGAAGCGCTGGCGCTGAGGGCGTCGGAGTCCGAGCAGCGTTACTTGCGCCGGCGGCTGGACGAGGTGCGCTCGCCGACCGCCCGCGCCACCTGACCCCACTGCTCCTGCCAGGCCCGGTCCTGGCCCCAGGTCGCGCCCGCGAAGTAGGCGATGGCGCGCGCCGCGACGCCGTCGAGGCGGTCGACGATCAGGTCCGGCAGTTGGGACCACGTGCCA
>JAFAUA010000588.1 GCA_019243595.1 Acidimicrobiia bacterium | reverse complement strand
CCACGCCGCGGTCGGTGTTGCAGATCAGCACGACGATCACGCCGGCAACGAGTGCGCCGACCATCCGCAGGATCGTGAGGCTGAGGGGCGGCGCGACCAAGCCGCTCCCCCGCCGGCGCGAATCGCGGAACCACGCTCTCCCGCAATACACGGCGACGATCGCCAGCATCACGATCCAGCTGGCCGCGACGCTTAGCTGCCCGCTGGTGATGTTGTTGATGGTCTTGTCGCTGATCGGCACGACCCCGCCCTGACCGAGGATCAGCAGCATCACGCCCTGCCAGCCGAGCAGGCCGGCCAGCGTCACGACGAACGATGGCAGGCCGATGCGGGTGATCAACGTGCCGTGGAAGGCGCCGATGGCCGCCGTCGCCAGTAGGCCGACGACGACCGCGAGCCACCACGGCCAGTCGGTGCCCTGCTTCATGAGCTCGGCCATCACCACGCCGCCCAGCCCGGCCACGAAGCCTGACGACAGGTCGATCTCCCCGAGCAGCAGGACGTACACCTCCGACATCGCCAGGAGCATGTAGACGGCGCTCTGGATGAGGAGGTTGACCAGGTTCCCCGCCGTGAGGAACTTCGAGTTCAGCGACTGGAACAGGATCGAGATGATGAGGAGCCCGGCGATGACCGGGAGGGCGCCGGCGTCGCCGCCCCTGACCTTCGCTCCCCACGCCCGGACGTACTCCCCGAGCGTCTGAGCCATGAGCTCGGGCGCGACGGCCATGGCCGCGGCATCGCCCGTCGGCTCGGTCAGCTCCTCGACGGCAGACGTCTGGGGGTCCTCAGTGGTCGCCACCGCTCGCCCTGTCGTTCAGCCGGGTGGATGTGCCCGTCGTCATGATGTCGACGACGGTCGGCACGTCGAGCTCGCGCGCGGGACGTACGACGGCCATGCGGCCGAGGAACATCACCGCAATCCGGTCGGCCACCTCGAAGACGTCGTTCATGTTGTGCGACACCATCAGGACGGCCAGACCCTGGTCGGCGAGACGACGGACGAGATCGAGGACGTTGCGTGTCTGGGCCACGCCGAGCGCGGCAGTCGGCTCATCCATGATGACCAGCTTCGAGTTCCACAAGACGGCCTTGGCGATGGCAACTGACTGCCGCTGACCGCCGGAGAGCGAGGCCACCGGCTGGCGGATCGACCGCACCGTTGTCACCCGCAGGCTGGCGAGCGTGTCGCGCGCCTTGCGCTCCATGTCCTCCTCGTCGAGGGCCCCTCGCCGGGTGACCTCCCGTCCGAGGAACATGTTCTGGACGATGTCGAGATTGTCGGCCAGAGCCAGGTCCTGGTACACGGTCTCGATCCCGAGGGCAGCGGCGTCGCGGGGATGGCGAATGTGCACAGGGTTGCCGTCCCACAGGATCCGGCCGCCGTCGGCGGGATAGATCCCAGCGATCGCCTTGATGAAGGTCGACTTGCCGGCCCCGTTGTCGCCGACCAGCGCCGTCACCTGACCGACCGGTACGTCGAGGTCGACGTCGATCAGCGCCTGGACGGGCCCGAAGCTCTTGGTGATCTTCTCGAGGCGCAGCAGGGGTGTGGCCGCCGTGGCAGCCACGCCCTCTGCCCGCGATGACACCGCTACTTGATCCCGGCGGCCGTGCAGGCGGCCTGGGTGTCGGCCACGCAGATGTCGGACACCTTGACGGCGCCGTCCTTGATGACCGTCTGCTGCATGTTGTCGATGTTCACCCATGACGGCGTCAGGTACACCGACTTCACGTCGGTGTTCTGCTGGGTGTCCTTGGTCGTTGCGTTGACCAGGCTCGACGGCGGGGTCTGGCCGGCCCGCAGGTACAGGGCGATGGCGGCCGCCGCCTGAGCTTCCAGATAGATCGGCTTGTAGACGGTGCCGCACTGGAAGCCCTTGAGGATGTTCTGCAGACCGGACTTCGACGCGTCCTGACCGGTGGTCGGGAACGTCTTCGGCTTGATCTGCTTGCTCTGCAGGTAGGAGATGACGGCGTTGGCGTTGTCGTCGTTCGGCGTCACGACCGAGTTGATGTTCGGATGCGCCGTGTACTGCTGGGCGAAGGTCGTCTGGGCTACCGACGGCGTCCACGTGCCGGCAGGCTCACCGACCTTGAGGTAGGACCCGTCGTCGAAGTGGGGCTTCAGCACACCGTTGTAGCCCTGGGAGAACAGTCCGGCGTTGTTGTCGGTCGGGTCGCCGTCCATCACGAGGACGTTGGGCTTGGCCACGTTCCACGACTTCACGCAGTCGACGAAGCCGTTGCCGATGGTCTGTCCGACCTTCACGTTGTCGAAGCTGACGTAGATGCGGTCAGCGGGGCCACCCTTCGTGAGGCGGTCGTAGTCGATGACCTTCACGCCCTTGGAGACGGCGTTGTTCTCGATGGCGGCGCCGCTGCCCGAGTCGAGCGGATCGACGATGAGCACGCTCGCGCCCGAGGTGATGTCAGCTTCGGCCTGGGTCTGCATGGTGGAGGCGCTGCCCTGGGCGTTGTCGACCTTGAACTGGGTGAAGCCCGCGGTCTGGAAGGCCTTGGTGAGGTAGGGGGCGTCGAAGGACACGTACCGGGCCGACGTCGTCGTGTCGGGGAGCAGCACGCCGACGAGGCCCTTGCCCTGGCCGGCCAGGCCCTTGAGCTGGGACATCGCCGAGAAATCGCTCGTGAACGACGACACCGAAAGGTTGGCGGAGCTCCCCCCTCCGGAGGTCGTCGTCGCGCTCGACGATTTCTTCGAGGAGCCACCGCAGGCCGCCAACACGGCAGCGACCATCAGGGCAACCGAAAGGACCGACACACGCTTCAAGGAGCGCCTCATGTTGCCTCCCTCTCAGGGATTGCACGTACTGCGTACCCGGCGTACGGGGCAAACTCTTCCACAGTTGCCCGCTCATTTCCGGCGGAATAGCGCAGAGGGGCCGGCCGTTCGGCCTTGAGGAGGTTCCTGATGAGTCTGCAAGGTGAGTACGTTCCCAACGCCATGGGGTGGGTGCGCGACCAGGTCGAGGCCTACGAGCGATCGGGCGGCAAGGAGGCGAACACCCTCCAGGACACCGACATGCCGGTGATCATCGTGACGATGGTCGGCAACAAGAGCGGCAAGGTCCGCAAGATCGCCCTGATGCGGGTCGAACACGACGGCGAGTACGCGCTGGTGGCGTCGCTCGGCGGCGCCCCCAAGCACCCGGTCTGGTACTACAACCTCAAGGCCAACCCCGGCGACGTCACCATCCAGGACGGTGCCGAGCCGTTCCCCGTGCGGGTGCGCGAGGTCGACGGTGACGAGCGGGCGGCCTGGTGGGAGCGAGCGGTCGCCGCGTATCCGCCCTACGCCGAGTACCAGGAGCGCACCGACCGGACCATCCCGGTGTTCGTCGCCTCGCGTGCTGCCTGATCTCGATTCTCGTTTGTGAACCGGCCCTCAGCGGGGAATGCTGAGGCCATGGCAAACAGCGTTGGATTGCACGAGCCCGTCGAGTGGCTCAACCCGGACGTCATCGACCGTCACCGGGCCATCACGTCGCTCCAAGAGGAGCTCGAGGCCGTCGACTGGTACGACCAACGAGTGGCTGCGACCAGCGACGAGTCGTTGGCCGAGGTCCTGGCTCACAACCGCGACGAGGAGAAGGAGCACGCGGCGATGACGCTGGAATGGCTCCGGCGCCGCGATCCCGCGTTCGACCTCGTGCTGCGTACCTACCTGTTCACCGGGGCGCCGATCATCGAGGTCGAGCACGAGGTTGAAGGCGAAGGCGGCGGCGCAGGTGCGTCGCAGAGTCGGGCCGGCGATGGCTCGCTCGGCATCGGCTCGCTGAGGGAGACGCACTGACCATGGACCGTCTGCTCCGATCCCTGGCGCCCATCTCGGACGCCGGTTGGTCGGCCATCGAGGCCGAAGCCAAGTCGCGCATCACGACCTTCCTTGCCGCCCGCAAGCTCGTCGACTTCGAGGGGCCCCACGGATGGGACCACTCGGCCATCGACCTGGGGCGCGCCGACAACATCGCAGGGCCCGTCAACGACGTGGAGGCCCGGCTGCGGCGCGTGATGCCGCTGGTCGAGCTGCGCGTGCCGTTCACGGTGTCCCGCCGCGAGCTCGACAACGTCGACCGAGGCGCCACCGACGCCGACTTCGGCACCCTCGACGTCGCCACCGGCCGGCTCGGGCTGGCCGAAAACACGCTGGTTTTTCGCGGCAACTCCGGCGCCGGCATCACC
>JAFAUA010000439.1 GCA_019243595.1 Acidimicrobiia bacterium | reverse complement strand
GGGTCGTGGGCTGGGCGCTGGCCGAGCACATGCGCACCGAGTTGGTCACTGACGCCCTCGAGATGGCCTTCGGCTCCCGCCGCCCGCCGGCGGGGACCATTTTTCATTCCGACCACGGGACCCTGGGCAATACACGTCAAAGGAATATCGAGACCTGGCTCGACGCCACGGCGTGGTGCTCTCCCTCGGTCGACGCGGTGATTGTTTCGACAACGCCGTCGCCGAGTCGTTCTTCGCCACCCTCAAGCGCGAGCTCGTCGACCGGCGCCCCTGGCCGACGCGCGCCCGGCTGCGACGCGCCCTGTTCGAATACATCGAGGGCTGGTACAACACCCGGCGACTGCACAGCTCCCTCGTACCTCAGCCCTGCTGACTACGAAGCGCTCATCCATCACGCCGCCGCCGACAAGGCGGCATGATCATCACAAGCAAGCTGTCCGTCGAACCGGGTCAAGCCCAGGCTTAACGCGGCGCCCGTATGCCGGCGTTCAGCCCGCTCGTCAGCGTGCGCTCCGTCTCGACCTCCGAAAGGCCAACGGCGAGCGCTGCCTCGCGTAGCGTCCCCCAGACCAACGCCTCTTCGAGGTGTTCGGTGGCGACGAGCTGGCCCAGCGAGAACGCCGCGCGGTTGAGCTCATTGTTCCGGCACCCAACAGACGCCCGGCGGACTCTGTCCACCTCATCGCGCAAAGCGGCGAGCCCGTAGCGCGTACAGCCGGTCGGCTCGAGCAGCGGGCGTGGGCGCAGATGGGGCGGCGGTGGCGGAGGGCGCAGCCAGAGGGGGCCAAGCGCCGCAGTATCCGAGCCGAGCCAGACGTAGCTACGGCCGGAGCGGTGGCGGCTGGGAGGAGCAACCACATATCCGCCGATGCCACGCAGATCGATGCCGGCGATCGGGAAGGGCACCCCCGGCAGCGAGCTGGCGCTGTTGTGGACATCGAGGTTGCGCACGAAGTACAGGTGGACGCCCCCGCCGCCGGTGCGCACCGTCGCAGTGCGTGCCCACTGGTAGCCGGCGTCATGCAAGCGCCCGAGCGACGCCCACCCGTCATGGGCCGGGTCGACGTCGATCACCGCGAGCCCCGACGGACCACAGGCGATAGCGACGTTCGCGTCAGGCCACCGGTGCCACCAGCGCGCCAGCTGCAGCCGATCGGTCGTGGCGTCGTGGAGGCCGTGGGGCGTGAGGGGGTGCTTGCCGGGATTGCCGCAACCACGCCCGCAACTACATCGCCCATCCCCAATGCCGGCGACAGGGAAGACGTGCCAGCCGAGGCTCGTGTAGTGGAGCGCACTGTCGAGTAACGAGAGCCGCGCGCGAGGAGCGGGCGCCAGGGCGCCCGCTCCTTGCTCGTTCGGTGTGAAGCTAGGCAACATCGGCCGGCTGGCGATCTGGCGTGGCCGCTGGGGCCGGGGCCGGCGCGCTGCCGAGGAAGACGACCTGGTTGGCCACGACCTCGTGCTTCGTGCGCAGCTCGCCGTCCCGACGCCACTCGGCGTACTCGAGCCGTCCGCTCACCCCCACCTGGCGCCCCTTGGTCAGATAGCGGGCCACGGGCTCGGCTTGGGTGCCGTAGACACTCACGTCGACGAAGACCGGAGTCTCGTGTTGGGGGCGGGGCACGGCCAGGCGCAGCTTCGCCACCTTGGTGCCGCCGTTGGTCTCGCTCAGCTCGGGGTCCTTGGTCAGGCGGCCGATGAGGGAGATGCTGTTCATGTCGTTGTTCCTTTCTTGTGGGTTACCGACGGGCAGGGAGGACCGCACGGGGGGGGCCACGGGCCCCGCAACCTGGCAGCGCCAGGTTGCCCCGAGCGCCAGCGAGCGGGCTTGCGGGCCCGGCCCCGTGCGCGGATCGACCGAACCGAGGAGCCGCAAGGAAAGGAGACGACGGGCGGGCACCTCCCCACACCGGTCCCAGACCGTCACCCGAGGCTGGGGAACGCCGCGCACTAACTGCGAGGCCCGGCGCGCGTCGCCACCTCCGGCACACAGCGCGCCGGTCGGCCGGCGCCGTGGCCCAAGGCGAGAGCGGTGGGAGGACGGACCGACGCTGCGCGAGGGCGCGGACTACGGCGAAAGCGGCGAAGGCGCGGTTCACGGCGTCGTCTCGGCTCGCACGTGGATGCTCAGGGCAACGACCTGCGCGGCTGCGGCCGCCACTGCCCGGCGATGTCGGCGAAGTAGACGACGGTCGTGCGCTCGGTCGACCGCACCGAACCGCAGACGCCCGACCACACAACAGCGACGCGTGAGCCCGTGCTCCCGGGCAGCGACGCAGCGCCGGCGGCCTCGATGACGACGTCGGTGCACTGCGCCGCAGCGGCGGCGGCCGCCGACGACCAGTAGTCCGGAAACCGCTCGCGTCCCTCGCCGCTCAGGTCAGCGCGGACGACATCGGCGCCCAGTTCCGCGAGCGTGGTCGCGGTCTGAGGTGGCAGGTCAGAGCGAGTGGGATCGTTCAAGCGGGCCAGGTAGTCCGCCTCGGATGTCGCGCCGTCGCTGATGTCCGACCAAGGATCAACGGGTTCCGTCGTGTTGCTCGTGTCTGCGTTCAAGGGCGCCACCAGCGGCACACGCGCGGCCGTCGAACGTCGAGGAGGGCTGTGACGTCCTACCGGCACGGCGAGGGCGACGACGGCTGCGACGCCCGAACCAACCGCGACAACCGCTCCGGCCCGCGGACTCAATGTCCCGCCGATGGTCGCGTCGCGCCGAGGTAATCGGAGTGCAGCGGTTCGACGCGGACGACGGCGCCCGTGTGTGGTGCGTCGACCATCTCACCGTCGCCGAGATACATGCCGACGTGATGGATGTTCGAGAGGGTTCCGAAGAACACAAGGTCGCCAGCGGCGAGCTGGGATCGATCGATGTACGGCCCCGACGCCGCGTACTGGTCGCTGGTCGTGCGGGGAACGCCGATGCCCCCCGCCGCATAGGCGTGTTGGACGAGACAGCTGCAATCCCAGGCGTCAGGACCACACGCCCCCCATGCGTAGGGCTTCCCGAGTTGACTGAGCGCCCAGCGCACGGCGACCGCCGCGGCGGGAGACGGCGCGCCGGCGGTGGCCGCGATGAGCTGGGCCTGAGAGAGGTCCTGGTAGCTCTCGTAGAAGCTCAGGACCTCGTCGACGTACCAGTCGGCGTGGTTGTACGCGTAGATGGCATCACGCAGGTGCGCGGGATCGCCAGCGCCGTTGTGGCAGAGGAAGTTCGCGGCCCCGTAGATGGCGTCCGCGGGATCGTTGACGTCGCGGCGGCCGTCGCCGTCGCCGTCCACGCCGTAGGCGGACCAGGTGGCCGGCAGGAACTGCATGGGGCCCTCCGCGCCCGCCGAGGACACCCCAAGGTTCCGCCCGTGGTCTGACTCGACCTTGCCGATGGCGGCGAGGAGGGCCCAGCTCATGCCCGGGCAGGTCGGCGCCGCCGCTTCGTAGAGGCGCAGGTAGTCGGCCGGGATGTCGGCGAGCGCTTCTGCGCTCGGTCCGCCGGGCTGCGCCGCCGTCCCGACGGCGGCCGCGATGACGGCCACCGACACCAGGGGGAGAAGGGTCAAGGCACCGGCGATGCCGGCCAGCGCTCGCTTCACCGCTGCGGCCGCCGTGGTCCCCTGGGCCCCGACGCATTGACCCTTGACACGAGGACGACTTTTACTATTGTCTGTCTGTGTTAGTCAATGCTCAACTACGCTTGACTTCGCTTACCTGCTTCGTCTCGTCGCTTTGGCGGCCTCCCTATCTGTCACAGAAAGCGAGCGCGCTCGATGGCTGTTCTCCCCGTCCTCGCCCAGGTCACCGTGAGCCCGAATCAGGGCTCCCTTCCTGGCGGGCCCCAGCTCGAACAGGTGGTCAACGGACTGGCCGCCTTCGCCCTGATCGGCTCGGTCGCCGGGCTGATCATCGCCGCGGTCGTGTGGGCCTTCGGCGCCCACTCTCAGAACCCCCACCACGCCCATGTCGGCAAGCGCGGCGTTCTCTTCGCCGCCGGGGCTGCGGGCATCATCGGCGCCTCGGCCGCCCTCGTCAACTTCATGGTCAACCTCGGCGGCCAGGTCCACTGACATGGCCGACCGCAAAACCCGCCGGCTGCTCCTCGCGGCTGGCGCCTTCGTCAGCATCGTGACGGCCGCGTGTGGGACGGGGCCCCGACCGTCCCC
>JAFAUA010000344.1 GCA_019243595.1 Acidimicrobiia bacterium | reverse complement strand
CAATGCCCGGGCCGGACGGAGGCGAGCGGCGCGCCAGCCGCCGACTGCGCCGGCGATGAGGCCGCCGATGACGGCGAACCCCATCCCCAACAGCAGGTTCGACGCGCTCACCGGCGCGTGGAGGTGGATCGTCGTCGTTCCGCCAGTTACCTGCGCGGTGCGGCCGACGATGCTTGCCAGCGACGACGACGCCGCGCTCGGCACGATCGGCTGGCTAGTGGTCAACGACGGCGACAGCGCGCTGATGGCCGCGAGCGCGCCCAGCCCGACGAGCACCCCGAGCACGGCGCCGACCACCCCGATGCCCAGGGTCTCGGTGAGCATCTGGCGCACGACCATGCGCTTGCTCCAGCCGATGGCGCGCAGCGTGCCGATCTCGCGCACCCGCTTGGCGACCGACGACAGCGTGAGCAGCACCGCGATGACGAACGCAGCGCCGAGCACGATCACGGCGAGGATGCCCCCGAGCTGGTCGGCCAGCTTCTTGGCGTCCTTGAGGCTGCCGGTGACCTGGTCGGCGAGGTCCTTGGTGGTGACGACCTGGGCGCCCGGGAACTGCTTGCGCAGCGCGGCGGCAACCGAGTTCACCGAACCGGCGTCTTTCGCCTTGACCAACAGCACGTTGACCCGGTCGGCGTGGTCCGACAGCTGCTGCAGGGTGGTCAGCGGGAAGTAGACGCCCGCCTCCTGCCCGCTCAGGGTGGGCGAGACCAGCCCGACGACGTGGTACGTCGTGCCGTTCACCGGGAGGTCTGATCCGACCTTCAGGTTGTTGGCGTTGGCGTAGGCGACATTCAGCAGGACCTCGTCGGTCGCGCCCGTCTTGTACCAGCGGCCGTCGGTGACCTGGCTGCGGGTGATCAGACCTTCATCGGGATGAGTGGTGTCGACACCCGCGGCCGTGTACGGCGTCGACTGGATGTCGGTCGACGGCGGATCCAGCGCCTGGCGCACCGTGCGCAACGGCGTCGTGAAGGTGGCGATGTACTGCTGGAAGCGGGCCGGCAGACACTGCTCGAACCGGCCTCCGCCACCGCCGACGAAACGTTCGCCCCCGCCGCCGCCCCCCGCCTCAGGGGTGTTGCCCTGCCCTCCGAGCTGCCCGCCGCCGCCCGCCCCGGGGGTCGAACCGGGCACGAAGCCGCCCTGAGCAGCCACACACGAACGCACCTGCTGGCGCTCGGCGTCGGTCAACGGCGGCGGCGCCACTGTTTGCTGCACCTGCTCGCCGCCGGTCTGCAGCTCGGCGACGATCTGGGGAACGGTTCCGGTCTGGTGGGTGGCCTGCAGGCTCAGCCCACCGATGGCCGACGTAACGCCCCTCGTCTTGGAGGCCTGGGCGACCGCCTCCTGGGGAAACGAGATCTGCGTGCCCGGTACGAAGAAGTCGTGCACGAAGTGGTCACCGGGCTTGCCCAACTTGGCCAGGTCGGTCGTCACGCTGCGGTTCTCGTTGGCCAGTGCCAGCGCGTCCTGCTGATCGATCCCGCCGGGCAGACCGCCACCGCCACCGAAGAACCCGCCGCCGAACCCACCGCCACCCGCGCCGTCGCCCTGGCGGCCGTTCTGCCCGCCGGCACCGTTCTGGCCGCCGGCACCGTTCTGGCCGCCCGCGTCGTTCTGGCCGGTCGAGTTGTTCTGCGTCGTCGTCTGCGCACCCGCGACCCTGGTCACCAGCACGTCGGTGCCGACCGAGCGCAGTGGCGCCAGCACCTTGCCCTGGGCCTGGTCGAGCCCGTCGGAGACGCCGACGATGCCGATGACCAGCCCGACGCCCGCGGCCAGTCCCAACGCCGTGAGGATCGTGCGGCCGACGCGGCGGCGCAGCTCGTGCGCCGCGTAGGTCAACGGGAACACGCCATCAGTGTGACCCAGGGCGATGCCCGCGTCATAGCACGGCGGGCCTCGTACCCTGACGCCATGGCGTCGCCGTGGCACATCGCCCACAGCGCAATGCGCGGGAAGGACCACCTCAAGGGCAAGTCGCTCGATCGCCGCGTCCTGCGCCGGGTCTGGACATTCGCGCGCCCCTACCGGCCGCTGATCCTCGGATTCCTCGCCACGATCGTCGCCGACTCGTTGATCGGCATCGCTCCGCCGCTGATCTTCCGCCGCATCATCAACGACATACCGCACAAGGACTTCGGTGTCATCGACGTCCTCGCCGCTATTGCCATCGGTCTGGCCCTGCTCGACGCGGGCCTGTCTGTTGTTCAGCGTTGGTGGTCGTCCCGCATCGGCGAGGGCCTGATCTTCGACCTACGGACCGCGCTCTACGACCACGTGCAGCGCATGCCCATCGCCTTCTTCACACGCACCCAGACGGGCGCCCTCATCAGCCGCATGAACAACGACGTGGTCGGTGCGCAGCAAGCGCTGACCGGCACGCTCGGCACGGTCGTCTCCAACGTGATGGACGTGGCCTTCACACTCGCAGCCATGATCGCCCTCGAGTGGCGGCTGACGCTGCTTGCCCTCGTCGTGCTGCCCGCCTTCTTTATTCCCTCCAAGTGGGTGGGCCGCAAGCTGCAGAAGATCACGCTGGAGTCGTTCAACCTCAACGCGGCGATGAACGCGACAATGACCGAGCGCTTCAACGTCGCCGGCGCCCTGCTGGTCAAGCTCTTCGGCAGCCCCGAGCGCGAGACAGACGAGTTCGCCAGCAAAGCCGCCCGCGTCCGCGACATCGGCGTGAAGAGCGCGCTGTACACACGCACGTTCGTCGTGGCCCTCACTCTGGTCGGCGCCCTAGGCACGGCGCTCGTTTACTGGCTCGGCGCCCGCCTCGCCATCGAGGGCACCATCAGCGTGGGCACGCTCGTCGCCCTCGCCCTCTACGTGCAGCGCATCTACAACCCGCTGATCTCGCTGACCAGCGCTCGCGTCGACGTGATGACGGCGTTCGTCTCCTTCGAGCGTGTCTTCGAGGTACTCGACGCGCCCCGCGCCATCGACGACCGGCCCGCCGCACGGGAGCTCACCGATCCCAAGGGTCGGATCGACTTCGACGGTGTGTCGTTCCGGTACCCGGCTGCGTCGGAAGTCTCGATCTCATCGCTCGAGGGTGACGGCCAGGCACCGCTCCCCGACACCCCGTCGGACCTGATCCTCGAAGACGTCTCATGCTCAATCGAGCCCGGTCGGATGATCGCTCTCGTCGGGCCGACCGGTGCCGGCAAGACCACGCTGTCGACGTTGATTCCCCGGCTCTACGACGCCACCGAGGGCACCGTGCGGCTCGACGGCTACGACGTGCGCGACCTGACCCTGGCGAGCGTCCACGGCGCCATCGGGATGGTCAGCCAGGACGCCCATCTGTTCCACGACACCGTCGCCAACAACCTTCGCTACGCCCGGCCCGATGCGACCGACGACGAGATCGCCGCCGCGTGCAAGGCGGCGCGCATCCACCACGTCATCGCCGCCATGCCCGACGGCTACGACACGGTCGTTGGCGAACGCGGATACCGCCTCTCAGGCGGCGAGAAGCAGCGGTTGGCGATCGCCCGCGTGCTGCTCAAGGCGCCGGCGATCGTGATTCTCGACGAGGCCACCGCCCACCTCGACTCCGAGACCGAGGTCCTCGTGCAGCAGGCGTTGGCCGAGGCGTTGTCCGGTCGAACATCGGTGGTCATCGCGCACCGGCTCTCGACGATCCGGGCCGCTGACGAGATCCTCGTGATCGACCACGGGCGCATCGTCGAGCGGGGGCCCCACGAACGTCTGCTCGCAGCCGGAGGCCTCTACGCCGAGCTCTACGAGACCCAGTACGGCGGCTCGCGCGTCACCGCCTCCGAGGAGTTCAGCTGAGCGGCGGCCGGTTGTCGTCTTCGCGAGCTCGCTCGTAGGCCCGGGCCGCCTCCTCCTGCTGGCGACGGCGCTCCTCCCGCTCCGCCTCGTCGACCTCGGGCGCCGGCGCCTCCGGCTCGGCCTGGAGCTCCTCCTGGCCGGCTGACTCCGGCGGGGCGCGATACAAATCGTCGGCCGGCTCCCACTGCAGCGGTTCTGGCGCCGGCGGTGGTTCTTGGAACGGCGCCGCGTCGTATGGCGGGGGCGTGACGTCGACGACGGCCGGCTCCGGCGTCGGCTCGGGCACGGGGACCGGCGGCGCGGGCGGGAAGGCCATCTCCTCGTCTCCGCCCGCGGGCACACCCTGGTCGTCGGGGAGTGCCCACGCCCGGTCCTCGGCGGCGGGCGACGGCGCTTGCTGCTCGACCGGTTGCTCGAGCGGCTGGCTCGCCTGCGCCTCCTCGTCCTGGATGAACGTCGGCGCCGGCTCGGCGGTGCCGGCGAAACCCCCTTCGAACTCCGAGACGAGCTCCCGCTCCTGGATGGCGCGCTCGCGGTCCTGCACGTACTCGAGCCACGCGGGGACGGGCCGGTCCTCCGATTCCTGCGGCGCGGGCAGGTTTTCGAACGGCGAACCGAACACGGGCTCGGGCGTGGGTTCCTCCAGCCGGTCCGGCTCGAACCCGGTGTCGTCGAGCAGCGACGAACCGGCGAACGCCGGCTCGGCGAACGGCTCTCCCGGCGCCGATGTAACCGCCGGGGCCGGTGTCGGCGCCGCGGCTGGTGCCGGAGCAGGTGCCGGAGCAGCCGCCGGCCTCGGTACCGCCTCACGCAGCGCGTACCACCCGCCCGCGGCGGCGCCAGCCGCCGCGCCGATCAGGGACGCGAGTCCTCCGACGGTGGCGACGTCGCGCCATTCACCACGCCGAAGGGGCAGCCCGAGCAGGCGAAGGTTGCGGAGGACGGCGGTGCTGCCGGGGAGCCACGTGATGGCGGCGGAGACAACCGTCATCAGCACAACGCCGGCGACGAACACCCAGACGCCGTGACGGAGACCGTCTCGGCCGGCCATCCGCGCCGCCACGAAGCCACCCGCGCCCCACGCCAGGAACAGGACGATGCCGGCCACAATGCCGCCGCCGGTGCCGAGCTGCTTGAAGGTGGCGCCGCTCAGGACCTGGTGCGAGTGGGCACCGTTGGCGAAGGCGGCGACGATCGAGATGAGGATGGCGTACGCCCCGTAGGAGACGAGGACGCCGGCGAGCACGGCGACGCCGGAGATCTGCGGCGCCGAGCGGTCGCGGCCCGGAAGGACGTCGTTCACGGCCCCCAGGATGCCCCAAACGACGCCGCCGCCTGCGCCGCCCGGACGTCGACGTAGGCCGCGGCTCGCGATCGGTCGGGCTCGACGACGACGTTCGACCGCGACACGGGCGGGCCTGCAAGCCCCATGCGCAGCGACGCGGCGATCGCCGCGCCCCGAGCCGAATCGTCGCTGACGGGCGAGCACTCGATCGGGCGACCCATCACGTCGGCCAGGAGCTGACGCCACGCCGCGGATGTCGACGCGCCCCCGCCGAGCACCAGCTGCTGAGCGCCGGCCCACGCCTCGAGGGCGTCGACGGCGGCGGCGATCCCGAACGCCACCGCTTCCACGAACGCCTGAAGGATGTCGATGCGCGTCGTCGTACGGCGGACGCCGCCGAAGGCCGCGGAAGGAGTCAGCGGCCAGCGGGGACTGCGTTCTGTGATCAGCGACGGGTCGACGAAAAGGCCGTGGCCACCAGGCGCTCGATCCTTCGTGGCCTCGGAGACGGCGTCGATGCCCGTGAGGCCGAGGACGTCGGATGCCCACGCGACGGCCGCGCCCGCGTTCGAGCGGGCCGCACCGACCACCGGCGTGTCGGCGCCGACCACGTAGCCGAACAGGGCCCCGGTCAACGGCTGCGTCTCGCGCCGGTCGGGCGTGCTGAGCACGCGGACCGCGGCGCTCGTACCGACGGTCAACGCCGCCCTCCCCCGCACCGCGCACTCGGATCCGAAGACCGCGCACGCGCCGTCTCCTTGGGCCGGATACCAGGGGACCTCAGCCAGCGCGGGCCAGCGAGACCGGTACTCGGGCGCCAGACCGGTGCGGACGTGGTCGTCGACCGAGCCGAGCCGAGCCGCGTCGATGCCGACGGCATCCAGCAGTTCCTCGTCCCACGTGCGGGAGCGCTGGTTGTACAACCCAGTGCCCGAGGCGATCGACGCCGAGGGACCGACGTCGGCGCCGAACCAACGCGAGAGAAGGAGCTCCGAGAGCGAGCACCAGCGGCGGGTCGCCTTGAAGGCGGCCGGGTCCTGGCTCGCCAGCCGAAGGATGCGCGCCGAGGGAAACGACGGATGGATCGGCGCGCCCACCCGCTGATGCACGTCGTCGGCGTCGGCGACCGCGGCCCGCAGTGCCTTCGCGGCGTCGCTGGCGCGGTCGTCCAGCCACGTCGACAGCTCGGTCGTCGCCCGCCGGGCGGCGTCGACACCGACAAGCGTGTGCCACGCCGCCGACACGGCGACGGCGTCGACCGTGCCATCACGGGCCGCTTCGTCGAGCACGGCTTCGGCCGCGCCGGCAACCGCCTCCACGTCGCCCCACCCGTCGGGGCCGATCGCCGCCGGTTGATGGACCGGCTCGCCAACGGCGGCGCCCGTGTCATCGAAGCGCTGGGCCTTGGCGTTGGTCGTGCCGAGATCGAGCGCCAGGACCACACCCACGACGGGTGGTCTAGCCCACGGTGATCAGGGTGAAACGGTCGATCGACCTATGTCGAAGCGAGGCGAGCACGGTCGATACGCGCGTCATGGCCAGCAACGACCGGTCGCAGCACGAAACGCTGCGCCTCTGGCACTGTCCAGAGTGCGGCTACGCCAACCCGGCCTTCGACCCGTGCCTCGGTTGTCACAGACGAGCCCCTCGTCGGGTTCGTGCCAACACCAAGGCGTACCTCGAGAGCCGCGGCGAGCGCCCAACCCAGCAGTAGGCTCCCGTCGGGGAGCACTGTTGCAGATCGACTTCCACTCCTCCGCGGGCCCGAGCCTCGGCGTCGAGATGGAGCTCGAGATCGTCGACGTCGACACGCGCGAGCTGCACAGCGGCGCCACCGAGATCCTGGCCGACGCCGGTCGCCCCTACGACGGCGATCACCCCAAGGCCAAGCACGAGCTCCTCGAATCGACCATTGAGATCATCACCGGCATCTGCTCGACGGTGGGCGAGGCCCGCGCCGACCTCGAGGCGACCCTGGTGGAGCTTCAGCCCCATCTCGAGCGCCGCGACCTCGCGTTCATCTGCTCGGGCACGCACCCGTTCTCCGACTGGGCGAAGCAGCAGATCAGCCCCAACCCTCGGTACGAACGCCTCGTCGAGGAGATGCAGTGGCTGGCCCGACGCCTGCAGATCTTCGGCATCCACGTCCACGTGGGGGTGCGATCGGCCGAGAAGGCGATCGCCATCGCCAATGCCCTGACCGCCTACATCCCGCACTTCCTCGCCCTCTCGGCGTCCAGCCCGTACTGGATGGGCCAGGACACGGGACTGGCGTCGAGCCGCTCGAAGATCTTCGAGGGGCTGCCCACCGCCGGCCTGCCGTACCAACTGTCGGGCTGGTCGGAGTTCGAAGACTTCATGCACACGCTCGTGTCGGCCAAGGCGATCAGCTCGATCCGGGAGGTGTGGTGGGACATCCGTCCCCATCCTGACTTCGGCACCGTCGAGCTCCGGATCTGCGACGGCCTGCCGACGATGAGCGAGGTGGCGTCGATGGCGGCGATCAGCCAGTGCCTGGTCGAGTGGCTCGACACACGGCACGACGAGGGCCACGAACTTCCGGTGCCGCACAGCTGGGTGGTGCGTGAGAACAAGTGGCGGGCGGCCCGTCACGGGATCAACGCCGAGCTGATCACCGATGACAGTGGCACGCTGGCGCACATGGGAGACGCCATCGCCGACCTGATCGACGAGCTCACGCCGACGGCCCGCCGCCTCGGTTGCGAAGCGGAGCTCGATCATGCGCGTGCCATCGTCGAGCACGGCCCGAGCTACTTGCGCCAGCGCGACGTCGTCGCGTCGGGCGGCACCCTCGTCGACGTGGTCGACAGCCTGATCGACGAGCTCCACACCGACCGGCCGCACGTCATCGGCACGGCCCACCGCACCGAACAGCAACGGCCGCGCGGTTGACCGACCCCGCCATCCCGGCGCCTCCGCCGCCGACGCGGCACCGGCGCCTGCGCGGCGCGCTCTCACTCTTGTTCGGGCTGGGCGTGGCGATCGTCGTGCTGTGGGCCGTGGGCGGGCAGCGCGGAGAGCTCGAGGGCGCCCTCTCCTATCTCGAGGACCTGAAGTGGCAGTGGGTCGCCATGGCCGGCGTCACCGAGTTCTTGGCGATCGTCGCCTTCGGCGCTATGCAGCGCGTACTCATCGAAGCGGGCGGCGTGCGCGCCAGCCTCGCCGACATGACGGCGATCGCCTTCGCGGGGAACGCCATCCAGAACTCGCTCCCCGCCGGGCCCCTGTGGTCGAACGTCTTTGCCTTCCGGCAGTTCAAGCGGCGGGGTGCCGACGACATCCTGGCGGTCTGGGTGCTCGTCGCCACGTCGATCGCCTCGGCCGCGTCGCTCGCCATCGTGCAGGTGCTCGGGCTGATCTTCGCCCACAACAACGGCGTCATTTGGGACCTGGCCGGGGTCGCTGTCGGGATCGTCGGCCTCCTCTTCATCGTGCGCTACCTGCTGCGCCGGCACACGTGGACGCTCGCGGTCCTCACCGCGGTCGTGCGCCTCTGCCAGCGCATCATCCGCCGCCCGAAGGGCGACCCGCGCCAGCTCGTCGACGAGGGCTGGGCCCGGCTCACCGCCGTTACGCCGGGGCGTCACGTCTGGGCCCTGGCCTTCGGATTCGCGGCCGCGAACTGGCTCTGGGACTGCTTGGCGCTCGCCTTGTGCTTCCTCGCTGTCGGGTCGGGGGTCCCCTGGCAGGGCCTGCTGCTCGCCTACGGCGCCGCCCAGGTCGCCATCAATCTCCCGATCACCCCGGGCGGACTCGGTGTCGTGGAGGGCAGCCTGACCATCGCCCTCGTCGCCTACGGCGGACCGAAAGAGGCAACGGTCGCGACCGTCGTGTTGTACCGGCTGATCAGCTTCTGGGGCCTGCTCGCCGTCGGCTGGGTGGCTTGGGCGGCGTTGGCGTACCAGACCCGGCGACACGACCGCCGGGCGGTCGAGGCCGAGCGCGAGAAGGCGGCGGCGTGATGCGACGGGTCGTCGCCGCTTGTGTGATCGCCGCCGGCGCGCTGGCATCGTGCGCGGCGCCGCGCGAGACACTCGGCACCCGGTCGAGCGTGTGCTTCCGCTCGCTGCCGACGGCCAGAGCCGCCGTGCAACAGCAGGGCCGCCTCGTCGGCGTGCGGCTGGCGAGCCGGAAACACGTGCTCCACGCCTTCCCCCACGCAACGCTGCCTTCCGGCCGCGATTTCTGCGTGGTCGCCTTCTCCGACGACTTCCACGCCGAGAAGGTCCAGCACGCCGCGAGCACGCCGCCAACCGGCAAGTACGCGGTCGTGGTCGTGACCGTGCGCGGCACGACGGTCATCCAGACGTTCCTCGTCGACCGTCTCCCCCTGCATGTCA
>JAFAUA010000276.1 GCA_019243595.1 Acidimicrobiia bacterium | reverse complement strand
CTCCGTCACCGCGTCGGAGACGGTGACCGACCGGCTGCACGCGACCCGCGCTCTCGAGGTCCCCGCCGTTGCCGAGACGCTCGCACCGCCCGCGCATGCTGCGGCAGCGGCTGCTGGCGAGACGATCACGGCGCCGGTGATACCGGCAGCCGCCGCGCCCGCCCCAGCACCGCCGCCGGCGGCGGGGCCCAAACGGCCGACGGGCTTGATTGCCGCACTGGTCGCCTTGGTTGTCGCCCTTGGTGTTGCGCTCATCGTCGTTCTCGTGACGCGCAACTCCGGGCCCTCGACGACAACGATCGGCCCGAAGTCGATCACGGTGCCCGGTCAGGTGGCGTGGACGAACACCGGGATCACGCTCAAGGCGGGAGACGACGTCGCCATAACCGCCACGGGCACCGTGTTTCCCAACACCGCGAACCGCAGTTTGGCCGCGACGCCCGACGGCGTCCCCAACCACCCCGAGATCCGCCAGTTCAACATCGTCGCCGGCGCCGACCACAGCGGTCTGCTGGGTCGGATCGGCGAGGCGGGCGCGCCGTTCCTCGTCGGCCACGACGACCACTTCAGCGCCGCCACAGTTGGGCCGCTGTTTCTCGGCATCAACGACGTCGGCCTCGACAACAACGACGGTGCCTTCAAAGCTCGCGTGACGGTGACCCGCAAATGACCGACCCCGCCTTCACCAGCGTCCGCTATGAGGTCAGCGGTCGCATCGCGCGCCTGACGCTCAACCGCCCGGAACGCCTCAACGCCATCGACGCGGCAATGCCCGGAGAGATCCGCCGGGCGATCGAGCTGGCCAACGACGATCCCGACGTACACGTCATTGTGGTGGCGGGGGAGGGCCGGTCGTTCAGCGCGGGCTACGACCTCAAACAGTTCGCCGAGCGCTCCGGCGCCCATCAACAACCCCCGGTCTGGGATCCCGTGAAGGACTACCGCGGCATGCGCCGCAACACCGACGACTTCGCCACCCTGTGGCGTTCGCTCAAGCCGACGATCTGCAAGGTGCAGGGCCACGCCGTCGCCGGGGGCAGCGACATCGCCCTCTCGTGTGACCTCGTCGTCATGGCCGACGACGCCCGCATCGGCTACATGCCGGCCCGGGTGTGGGGGTGCCCGACGACCGCCATGTGGGTGTACCGGCTCGGCGCCGAGAAGGCCAAGCGCATGCTGCTCACCGGCGACACCATCGACGGACGGACCGCAGCCGACTGGGGTCTCGTGCTCGAAGCCGTACCGGCCGCCGACCTCGACGCCCGGGTCGAGGGGCTCGCCGATCGCATCGCCGGAGTGCCGATCAACCAACTGGTGATGCAGAAGCTGATGATCAACCAGGCCTACGACAACATGGGCCTCCAGGGCACGCAGCTCCTGGCGACGCTGTTCGATGGCATCGCCCGTCATTCCCCGGAGGGCCGCTGGTTCAAGGACTTCTCCGAGGAGCACGGCTTTCACGCGGCCGTCGAGTGGCGTGACTCCGGACGTTGGATACCCGAAGGGGGCGAGGGCTGATGGCTGATGATCTCTCCGAGCGCCTGGTCGAGGGCCTCGCCGCCTCGTACGGATCACACGAGGGTCACCGCGCCGCCCACGCCAAGGGCGTGCTCTGCGCGGCGACGTTCACGGCGACTGAGGCGGCAGCCGCCCTCAGTCGGGCGCCGCACCTCGCAGGACCGCCGGTGCGCGCCCACGTGCGCTTCTCGAACGGCAGCGGGAACCCAACAGTGCCGGACGGTACGCGTGACGCGCGCGGCATGGCCGTGAAGTTCTACCTACCGGACGGCGGCACCACCGACATCGTCGGGATCACCCTGCCGGCCTTCTTCGCCCGCACGCCCGAGGACCTGCTCGAGTTCAACGCCGCTCGCCGCCCCGATCCCACGACCGGCCAGCCCGACGTCGAGAAGGTCGGTGCCTACCTGGCCGAGCACCCCGAGGCGGTTGCGGCCGTGACCGCCGCCATCACCCATCCGGCGCCTGCCAGCTATGCGGGCCTGACCTACCACTCCCTCCACGCGTTCGGCTTCGTGGCTGCCGACGACAGCGTCCGCCACGGGCGCTACCACCTCGTCCCCGAGGGCGGAGAGCAGACGATCACCGAGGAGGACGCCGCCGCCAAGCCGGCCGATTACCTCCGGGACGAATTGGCGGCGAGGTTCGAAGAAGGCCCGGCGGTTTTCCATCTCGACGTCCAGTTGGCCGGCGACAGCGATCCCCTCGACGACCCCACCGCTGAATGGCCCCCGGAGCGCGAGGTCGTGCGCGCCGGCCGCCTGGAGATCACCGGCCTCGCCTTCGACCGCGAACACGACGGCGACGTTCTCGTCTTCGACCCCACTCGCGTCGTCGACGGGATCTCCCTCACCGACGACAAGATCCTGCTGGCCCGCCCCGGCGCCTACTCGGTCTCCGTCGCCCGCCGAACCGGAGCCTGATCAGAGCAACTTGCGGATCGGATCGCCGGGGCGCACGGTGCCGGACTCGACGATCTTGGTGTTGATGCCGCGCAGGTTGAGCTCGCGGCCGGCCGGGGAGTTGACGAAGCGGAGGGCGTCCAGGCCGAAGCGGGCCGAGAACTTGGCGCACCCGGTGTGGGGTGCGTCGCTCACCTCGATGACGGCGTCGCCGATCTGCAGCCGGGTACCGGGCGGGATGTTCTCGCCACTCAGGTCAAAGTCCACGTAGAGCTGATCGCCGGCGAGCCCGCCGTGGTCGGTGGTGCCGGCGACGAGAGCCGCGGCGCGTGCGTTCATCAGCGTCAGCTGACGGCTGGGATCGGGGACTCCGCCGTTGCGCTTGCTTCCCCGCACACTCCAACCGTCACCGAGGAGGCCCCCGTCGACATCGAGGCGGGCTTCCTCGAGAACCTCGCGCTGCTTCTCCGCTGGCCGGCGCACGATGAGCTCGACGCGGCCGTCGTCCTTGGGCGAGTTGCGCACGTGGTCCAGCCCCGCAGCCAGATCCTCGGTCGCCAGATACGTCATGGGTGGATCATGCTGGGCCGCCCGGAATTGCGCCACTGGGCGTATGTCACAGCCCGTGTCTACGACGCCAGGCTGAACGTGTAGAAGGCCTCGGGACCGTCGAGGACGACGCTTGTCGGCTGCCCGACACGAACGGCCAGCTGTCGCGCCGGGTGGTTGTCCGACAAGACCGTGGCGTTGAGAACGGCGATGCCGTGGCGGGCGGCATCACCGCTCAGCATGCGAACCAAAGCCCGTCCCAAGCCCATGTGCTGCCAGGCGTCGTCGACCAGAACGGCGATCTCGGCTTCGGCCGCGGCGTGGCGAGGCCGGTCCCAACTGGCGAGGGCGACGATCTCGTCGCCGTCGAGGACCGCGAGTCCCTCGTGGTCAGCGTGGTCGACGTCGGTCAGCCGGCGTACGACGCGGGCGGGTGGGGAGGGGAACAAGGTGAAGAACCGGCGGTAGATCGATTCGGGTGACGATCGCTCGAGCAGGCGGCGCACGCGGTCGGCGTCGTCGGGCCCGACCGGACGCACCGCCATCGACGGGAATGGATCACGTCCGTTCATATCTAGAACTTAGTGAGTTTGATTTCTGAACTCAAGGAGACTAAAGTCACAGCGTGCGCTGGAGCGAGATCGACCAACAGGACTGCTCGGTGGCGCAGGCGCTCTCGATCGTCGGCGATCGCTGGACGCTGCTGATCTTGCGGGACGCCTTCATGCGCGTCCGCCGGTTCGAGGACTTCCTGGAGAGCACCGGTGCACCGCGGCCGGTCCTCTCGGAGCGCCTGAAGACCCTCGTGGACAACGGCGTCCTCGAGAAGCAGCAGTACTCCGAGCGCCCAGACCGCTTCGAGTACCGCCTGACCGAGATGGGTCTCGACCTGTGGCCCGTGTTGATCTCCCTCCTCCGCTGGGGCGACAAGTGGATGCCGGACAAGGACGGTCCGCCCGTGATCGTCAGTCACAAGGGGTGCGGCCACGTCGTCGTTCCCGAGCTCGCCTGCCCGGAATGCGGCGAGTGGCTCACGGCGACCGACATGGAGGCGCACCGCCGCCGTTCGATGCAACGGGCGTAGTGTTCGTGGCGACCGGACCTGGGGGGTTCGATGGCCACTCTGACCGAGGCGTACTGGCCGGCCGACACGTCGGTGCCGCTCCGCAATCTGACGGTCGGCGACCTGCTCAGGGAGGCGGCGGCCGACTCGCCTGACGCTGTCGCCCTTGTCGCCGGCGTGCCAGACGACGACCGGCGGTGGACGTTCGGCGACGTGCTCGTCGAAGCGGAACGGGCCGCGGCGGCACTCCTCAATCGCTTCGAGCCCGGCGAGCGCGTCGCTGTCTGGGCACCGAACCTTCCCGAGTGGGTGCTACTCGAGTTCGCGGCCGGACTGGCCGGCGTCGTGCTGGTGACGGTCAACCCTGCGTACCGTCCCGAGGAGCTGCGGTACGTGCTCGACCAGTCGGGCGCCGCCGGGCTCTTCCTCCTGTCCGAATGGCGGGGGAATCCAATGCGGGCGTCGGTCGAGGAGGTGCGGCCGTCTCTTCCGGCCCTGCGCCACGTCCTGCGTCTCGATGAATGGGGAGAGTTCTGCGAGTCGGGTAAGCCCAACGGCTTGCCCACCGTCACTGCCGGCGACGGCGCCCAGATCCAATACACCTCGGGGACCACCGGCTTTCCGAAGGGCGCCCTTCTGAGCCACGGGGGCCTGACCGACAACGCCGCCCTGTTCGCCGGCATCGTCGAGCTGGGACCGGCCGACGTCTACGTCAACCCGATGCCGATGTTCCACACCGCGGGCTGCGTGCTCGGGGCCCTCGGCACGCTGGCCGCGCGCGCCATGCATGTGCCGGTCCTGGCGTTCGACCCCTGCTACGTCCTCGAGCTCATCGAGCGAGAGCGCGGCACGATGCTGCTCGGCGTGCCCACGATGCAGATCGCGTGCATCGACCATCCCGACGTCAAGACCCGCGATTTGTCGAGCCTGCGTGCGGCCGTGTCCGGCGGAAGCCTCGTGCCGGCCGAGCTCGTGCGGCGGATCGAGTCCACACTCGGGGTGCAGTTCTGCATCGTGTACGGGACGACCGAGTGCTCGCCGCTCGTGACGATGACCCGCTTCGACGACACCGCCGAAGACAAGGCCGAGACGATCGGTCGCCCCCTTCCGCAGACCGAAGTCAAAGTCGTCGACCCGGCGACAGGCGGCGTCGCCGCCACCGACGTCGTCGGCGAGCTGTGCGCACGCGGCTACATGGTGATGAAGGAGTACTACGACAACCCGGAGGCGACGGCCTCGGCCATCGACGCCGAGGGCTGGTATCACACCGGCGATCTCGCGGCGATGGACGACCGTGGCTACTGCCGTATCGAGGGCCGGCTCAAGGACATGATCATCCGGGGCGGGGAGAACATCTATCCGGTCGAGATCGAGAACGTCCTCTTCGAGCATCCCTCAATCGCCGAGTGCGCCGTTGTCGGTGTTCCCGACGAGAAGTGGGGCGAGCAGGTCACCGCCTTCGTTCGTATAAACGACGGCGCCGAGGTCACCGAGGCCGAGCTCTTCGCCCACGTCCGCGAACACCTGGCGCCCTTCAAGACGCCCCGACAGTGGGTATTCGTCGAGGCCTTCCCCCTTACGGCGTCAGGCAAGATCCAGAAGTTCGTCCTCCGGGACCAGCTGCTGCAAGGGGAGCTGGGCTAGTAGCTCGACTCGTACCGGTCGTGGCGGCGGAACCAGGAGTAGTCGCCCTCGTTGCGGCCGAGGGGGGCGCGGTCGAGCCACTGCCACATGTTCCAGAGGGCGTCGAGGCCGCGGCTGTAGGCCGAATACGTGTGGTAGACGGCGCCGTCTTCCATTGCGAAGGCGCTCATCCCTGGCCCCTCGAAGGGAAGCTCCTTGGGATCAACCATCCAGTCCTCCAGGGGCCGGAAGTTGTGCGTCTGCCGGCCCGTGGCGACTGACTCCTCGGTGAACGACACGTTGAAGTCGAAGTTGAACTCGCTGCGTCCCGACGACGCCCAGGGGAAGCTCCAGCCCATGCGGTCGCGGTAGGCGAGGAGCTTGTCGAGAGGCGCTCGGGAGACGGCGGTGAACGCCACGTCGTGGTTCTGGAGATGCAGATGGGTCTCGTCGAAGCCGTCGGCGACCGCCGAGCAGCTCGGGCAGCCCTCGTCCCAGGTCGGGCCGTACATGAAGTGGTACACGATCAGCTGCGAGCGGCCGCGGAACAGATCGGCGAGTGTCGCCTCGCCGTCCTCGGTGTCGAAGGCGTAGTCCTTCTCGACGCGGACCCACGGCAGTTCCCGCCGTTGCTTGGCGAGGTCGTCGTTGAGCCGGGTCAGTTCCTTCTCGGCCTTCAGCAGCTCGACCCGGGCGTCGAGCCACTGGTCGCGGGCTCCGGTGCGGTGCTCGCTCACGCGCCCGCCGCCTCACGGGGGCTCACGTCGTCGGGCCCGGCGTCGCCACCGCTACCGGCGACCGCCAGCCGACCGAGGTAGTGGTCCCATCCGTGCGTGTGGTCGCTGACGGCGTCCTCGGGCAGCCCGCGGTGCGCCAGCCGGACGAGCGTCTTGTCGCCCTCGGGATGCAAGGAGATCTCGATGGTGCTCGATCCCGGCCGGATGGGGTTCCCCTCCTCCTCCCACCCGAAGGTGAAGACGACCTTCTCGAGAGGGACGACCTCGACGTATTCGCCGGCGGACTGGTGCCGGCCCTGGACCAGCACCCGGTACACGCCGCCCGGCCGGGGATCGATGTCGGCGACGGTTCCCAGCCACTCGACGTGCTTCTCGGGATCGACGAGGAACGGCCAGATTGTCTCCGGCGTGGCGTCGATCATGATCTCGCGTACGAGCTCGGCCATCACTTCCTGCCTTTCGTCTGTCGCTTTCGGGTCTCGGCCGCCTCGGCGACGTCGCGCAGGCGCTCGAGGCCCGACGTCCAGTAGTCGTCGAGGAACGCGCGCAGCTGGGCCATCGTGTCGACGTTGGCCTTGTAGAGGCGGCGGGTGCCGTCACGCCGTTCGGTCACCAGCTTGGCGTCCTTGAGGACCGCCAGATGCTGGGAGATCGCCGGGCGGCTGACGTCGGCGAAGGTGTCGGCGATGTCGGTCGCCGGTAGCTCCTGGGACCAGACCAACCGCAAGATTGCCCGGCGTCGGGGTTCGGCGAGGGCCTTGAGGGCAGCGTCCACACCGAGAGATATTAAGTAAGGACTTACGTAAGTGTCAACTAAAGAAAGATCGGCGTCAGCCCGACGCCACCGCCGCCGTGCGCGCCGCGAGGAAGTCCCGGGCCGCGGTGTAGCCGGCGGCGATCAGGTCGTCGGCCCCGCCGAAGTCGAACGGCCGGCGCCTGTCTTCGACACGCGGCAGGAACACGACGCGCGGATCACTTCCGTAGCGTTCCTCGTCGCGACGGGCCCGGCTCTGGCGGGCGATGGCAAATGATCGGGTGATCACCTCGAGGGCGGAGCGCGGCAGTTGCGCGTCGAGCTCGGCCGAGGTGTCGCACACGTAGACGTGCTCGATGGGCCCGGCGAGTGCATGGGAGACCGGGACGTTGTTGACGACGCCGCCGTCGACGAGCAGCCGCCCGTCGTGCACGACCGGCGCGTACACGCCGGGCAACGCGCAGCTGGCGAGCAGCGCAGGCTTCAGCAGTCCGGACGCGAATACGGCCTCGGCGCCCGTGCCCAGGTCGCACGCGATCACGCGGAGGGGAACGGCGAGATCGGAGAAGCGCTCGACGCCGAAGCCGTCGATGATCTCCGCCAGTCCCTCGCTGCCGAAGAGGTAGCTGGCCCGGCTGGCCAGACGCCACGCACGCGTCAGACGACCGTCGCCGAACAGACGCTCGCGGCTCAGACCGATCCAGACCGCCTCCAGATCGTCGACGCCCTTGCTGCTCGGATCTCGCGCCAGCGCGGCCGCGTTCAGGGAACCGACCGAGGTCCCGACCACGACGTCGGGATGGACGCCCGCTTCGACGAGTGCGCGCAGCATGCCGACCTGGACGACGCCGCGGTTGCCGCCACCAGACAGGACGACTGCGACCTTGCCCGGCTCGACCGGCTTCTCCCGCCGCTGACGGAAGCGCAGGACGTTGCGATACCCCCCAGGCCGTCTGGCCACGTCGTCATTGTGCCCGTCGCGTTCATCAAGACGGTGGAAAACACTCATTACACCGACACCTTTTGCTCTTCGTTCACGTGCTCGTCGGCATCGTCGGGACAGCCCTCGCACGGCTGCGCGGGGAGGACGACGTCGGGCGCGCTGCGCGGCGGCATCTCGACGGCGTCCTTGCGGCGGTGGGTGTGCACGGCCCAGGGGTGCGGGCGCTTGCGGTGCCGTTCCGGCGCGTGGCTGCGCAGGCTGAGGTAACCCCAGACGGCCCAGCCGACGGGAACGAGACCCCAGAAGCTGACGGCGCGGTAGAGGAGCACACTGGCGAGCGCCTGGTTGGTCGGCATGCCGTAGGCGACGAGCAACGCGGTCAGTCCGCCTTCCACGACGCCGAGCCCGCCGGGTGTGATCGGCACGCTCGCCAGCACCTGGGTGAGGGTGTAGGCGACGAGGATCCCGTGCCAGGGAATGTGGCCGTGGATGGCCCAGATGCACGCGACGAGACAGGCGCAGTTCTCGAGCCAGTTGAGGGCGCCGAGCCCGAACGCCTCGACCCATGCGGCGCGGCTCGGGCGCACGGTGAACAATCGCTCCCACGTGCGCTGGATGGCGCCGAGCGCAACGCCGCCCTTTGGCAGGGCGCGCAGGGCGCGCTGGGCGGGCGGGGCCAGACGTTCGACGATCGGCCAACGCTTGGCGGCGAGGACGAAGGCGGCCACGACGAAGGGGATGGCGGCCAGCGCGATCAGCACCGGCCGCGCGGAGGCCGCCGGTCCGCGCGAGCCCGCGACGAGCGACCCGATCACGAGCAGCATGAACAGGGCGTAGCTGGCGAGGGCGCCGGCG
>JAFAUA010000196.1 GCA_019243595.1 Acidimicrobiia bacterium | reverse complement strand
CCGTGCCCAACAACCCGCTGACCGACGACGACTGCAGCCGGTTCCGCGAGGACCCCAGCGTCATGCTCGAGATGCGCCAACAGCTCTCGAAGACGTTCACCGAGGGTTTCGCCAACGCCGTCGTCGACAAGGACTCGCCGCAGATGAAGGCGCTCGAGCAGATGTGCCAGGCGAACCTCGAGGGCCACGTCGCCGACCCTGAGCTCCGCGAGCGCCTGCGGCCGCCGTACCGGGCCGCGTGCAAGCGCCTGGTGATCTCGCCGAACTTCTACGAGGCCATCCAGCAGCCCAACGCCCACCTCGTCACCGACGCCATCGAGCGTGTCGAGAAGGGCGGTGTCCGGACCGTCGACGGCACGCTGCACGAGCTCGACGTCCTGGCGCTTGCTACCGGGTTCCGCGTCGACCGCTTCATGCGGCCGATCGACGTCGTCGGCCGGGGCGGCGTGAGCCTCGACGAGGCGTGGGCCAAGCGGCCGTCCGCTTACCTCTCGATCTCCATCCCCGAGTTCCCGAACCTCTTCATGCTCAACGGCCCCAACGGCCCAGTCGGCAATTTCTCGCTGATCGACGTGGCCGAGTTGCAGTTCGGCTACGTCATGCAGCTGGTCGAAGGCATCGCCGACGGCCGGTGGCGCGAGGTCAGCGCCAAGCGCGAGGCGATGGAGGAGTTCGAGGCCGCCCGCGTCGAGCGGGCCCAGAGCACCGTCTGGGTCACCGGCTGCCGCAGCTGGTACCTCGACGACCGCGGCATCCCCGCCGTCTGGCCCTGGAGCTTCGACCGCTTCCGCGAAGAGATGTCCCAGCCGAAGCTGGAGCACTACGACCTGGTCACGTAGCGCCCGGGAAACCAGCACTCAACCCCAGACGCGGCCGCGCCATCTCCGGCGCCTCCGAGCGGGTGCGCGCCCGGGGTGTTTGCGCGATCGCCGGTGAAATAGCCCACTGATCGCGCAAACACCCGACAGATCGGGCGCGCTCGTACGTGTAGTTCCCGAGCGCCCTCCCGGGTGGAAAACTGATCCCATGAAGATGCTGACACGGCAACGCGCTCAGTCGGGTCGCTGTGGGTGCTGCGGAAGTGAACTGCCTTTGGCGAACCTGGCGCCACTCCAGGCAACACCTGACGTGATGATCTGCCACGCCTGCGCTATCTGGGCGGCAGAGAGAACTCCCCGGCCATAGTGGGGACATGAGGCGAACTGCTCGCGTCGTCGCGCTCGTTGTCCTGCTTCTTGGCGTGTCCTGGGCCGGGCGGGAAGGCACGCATGGGTTTACGGCCTTCTGGGAGCAGTCGTGGTGCCCGATCCCGCTCGTTCTGATCCTGCTCGGACTTGCGGGCCTGTTCGTTGGGATCTCGCCGTCGCCCGCCACCTGACGCACGGGCGTGCGGATCCCGAGCCCCCGCCGAGCGGACATTCGGTTGCTCCGCCGTTGCAGTGAGACACGAAGGCGTTCCTGCGTAGCCGCGGTCAGCGCCTCGACTTGTCGAGGTAGAGGAGCAGGTTGTGGGCGGCCACCATGACGTCGGTGTGCTCCCATTCAGCGGCGCGGTAGTAGCAGGCAATCAGTCCCATGCGGTGCAGGCGACGGAAGTCCCCAAACACGAAGGCGTACCGGCCCTTGGTCTCTTCGGGTGCGCCATCGGTGAGCGCGAGGTGCCAGGAGGCGTACTCCTCCCAGCTGTGATCCTTGAGAAAGGCGTTCTGCTCAGCGGCGCGTGGCTGGACGTCAGCCCAGCGGCTGCGAAGTCGATACTGGCGGTTGTCGATCAGCTCCCGGGCCTTCGTGACCGCTCGCTTGTTCACGACGTAGGTGGCCATGGATCTGAGTCTGCCCGGGAGATCGCCCCGCTAGGCGCTCCGGCGGATGAGGACGACGTCGCAACCATCGGGCGGGTCGATGTCGGGAGCGGGTTCGAAGCCGAGGCGCCGGTAGAGGCGGAGCGCGGAATCGTTTCCCGGCGCGGTCTCGATCTGACAGTCGATGCCGCGCTCGATGGACCACGCCGCGATCCGCTCGACGAGCTCAGCGCCGACGCCGCTGCCCCGACAAGCGGGATCGACCCACACGGAGACGACGCGAGTGCGCCCTTCCCATGGGATGCCTGCCGCGAGCCCGACGAACGTTCCTGACTCGTCGACGGCCACCAGGTTCAGTGTCTCGCCGCGCACCGTCGACGCGATGCGCTCCTCGTACACGGCGATCGGTTCCGCCTCTGCTGCGACGACAGGCTGGGTGAAGGCGTCCGGCGAGTCCCGCAGTGCACGCAGACGAACCTGCTTCAGGGCTTCCGCCTCGCCCTCCTCGGCCGGTCGGACCGTCACTCCCATGCCGCATCCATTCTGGCGGTCGTGGGTGGGTGTAGTAGCGCAGCTTCAGCAGTTCACGCAGTTGTTCGGGTGGTTGCCGCTGACCGACGAGGACTGCAACGTGAGCGAGCCACTCTGTACGTAGATGCCGCCGCCGTTGGTCGCGGTGTTGCTCGTGACCGAGGAGTTCTTGAAGAGGGCCGACGCGCCGTTCTCGAACAGACCTCCACCCCGGCCGCCGGCGGTGTTCCCGGTCAGGAATGACCCGGTAACGGTCAGCGCCGTGTTCTGCGTGCTGATGCCGCCACCGTCGCCCGTGCTGGTGTTGTTCGACACCGTCGTACCGGTGAGTTTGATGGTGCCGTTCTCGTCGAAGAAGCCGCCACCCACGCCGTTGTTCGCGTGGTTGTCGGTGACCTTGGAGCCGTTGAGATTGAGCGTGCCGTCGTTGGAGAACCCGCCTCCGCCACTCACGGCGTTGTTTCCCGAGACTGTCGACGTATTCAGCGTCACGGTCCCGGCGCCGCTCGCCACGGCGGCGCCATGGTCGGCGGTGTTGGTCGACAGGGTGGAATTTGTGAATGTCACAACCCCGTGATCGTTGAAGAGCACACCGCCGGCGTTGCTCGCCGCGTTGCTCGTGAGACTCGAGCCGCTGACGGAGGTGGAACCGTCCTGTGTGAACAATGCGCCGCCCTCTATCGAGGCGACGTCGTTCGAGAACGTCGACGAGCTGACCGTGAGCGTGTCGAAGCCGTAGTAGCCGGTCCAGATGCCGGCGCCGAACGGGGCTGCGTTGCCGGACACGAAGGAACCCTTCACTGTGAGGAAGCGGCCGTTCCAGATCCCGCCTCCCTCATAGCCCACGGTGTTGCCCGACAAGGTCGAGTTGCTGATAGTGGCGGTCTGGGTGTTCTCGACGCCGCCGCCGTAATAGGACGAGTTGTTCGTAACCGACGAGTTGCTCATCGAGAGTGTCTCGTTGTTCTGGATGCCGCCACCGTCGCTCGTGGCCGAGTTCGACGTCACCTTCGAGGAGCTCGACACGGTGAGGTTGCCGTCGTTGAAGATGCCGCCGCCGGCCTCCGACGCCGTGTTATCGGTGACGGTCACATCTTTGAGGGTGAGCGTTCCATCGTTGCTGATCCCTCCGCCGTCGCCAGCCGAACCGTGCTGGACGGTGAGTGTTTGCAGCACCACCGTCGGGTTGGAGATCACGGCCAGAACCGTGCCACTGCCGCCGCCGTCGAGCGTGGCCGGACCCACGAGCGTCAGGCTGTGGTCGATGACGAAGTGGCCCGTGCACGTGCCGCTCACCTGGATCGTCGACCCTGAAGGCGCGGCTGCGATTGCCGCGCTGAGGTCACCGCCGGTATCGCAATTGACCGACGTGGCCGCCCACCCCGACGAGGTTTGCAGACTCGTAACAAACGCCGCCGATGCGGTGGCTGCAAGAATGGCTGTCGCCGTCCGAATCGCGCCGCGCCGCAACTTCCGCTCGCTCATATCGTCCCCCTGTTCCCCGGTGCCGAAGTCTGCTCGCACAGTCGAGCAGACACAAGGAAACTTCTCGAGTGAATCAGCCGGGACGCGGCGCTTTTCTCGAGCGGCGGAGTTCGAGTGCGACCGGAATCAACGACACGATGACGACGACGGCGATCACGGGCAGGAGGTAGCGGTCGATGTTCTTCACGCTCGAGCCGAGCGTGTAGCCGGCGAGGGTGACGCCGACGCCCCACAGCAGACCGCCCGCGATGTCGAACGGCAGGTAGAGCGAGTACCGCATCTTGCCGGCACCCGCGGCGATCGGGGTGAACGTGCGCACCGCGGGAATGAAGCGGGCGAGGATGATCATGCGGGCGCCCCGGTGCTCGAGGTACTCGTGCGCCCGGTTGAGGTACTCGGGCTTGAAGAACCGCGACTCCGGGCGCCGGAACAACGACGGCCCGACCCGGCGACCGAACCAGTAACCCACCTGGTCGCCGAGGATGGCGGCGATGGGGATGCCGATGAGGAGGGCCGCCAGGTTCAGATGCACGTCCGAGTGCTTGTGGGTGGAGGCAAGGATCCCAGCGGTCACCAGGAGCGAATCACCGGGAAGGAAGAAGCCAAAAAAAAGCCCAGATTCGGCAAAGATGATGGCGAGGATCCCGAGCGTTCCGTAGGTGTTGATCAGGTGGTGGGGGTCGAGGAAGTTCATCGGCGACCGCCGTTCTAGTCGGCGCCGTCCTCGGGCCTCCCTTCGGGTCTCGTTGTTATTTCTTCAGCTTCGGCCGGTACGTTGCCTGGCGACGTGATCGTGGGTACACGGGAGACGGTGGCTGGGCATGCACGCAACGCGCGCACCGGGTGGATCGCGCTCGTCGTCGTCGCCGTAGCGACGGCGGCCGCCCTTCCGTTGGGGTCGGTCACCGACGCGCCTGTGCAGCTTCCGCTGCTCCTCGTCGCCCTCGCCGCCTTCGGTGTGGTCGTCGCCCGCCACCGCCGCGTTCCGTTCCTCACGCGCCGCGTGGTGGTCGGCATCTCGGCCGCCCTACTGGCCGTCGCCGTGGCCACACCGCCGACGTCGTCGAAGGACATCTGGGCCCACGTCATGTACGGACGCATCGTCAGCGTCCATCACGCGAGCCCCTATGTCCACGTGCCCGCCGACTATCCCACCGACCCCGCCCTGGCCCGTGTGGCTCCCGCCTACCGACACACGCCGAGCGTCTATGGACCGGCGTTCACCGCCGCGTCCGCAGTCGGCACGGCCGCCGCCGGCGACTCGGCGCTCGGTCAGCGACTCTTCTTCCAGGGCCTCTCGGCGCTCGCCGTGCTGCTGGCCCTGTTGCTCCTCGCCAGGCGCGGCGCCGACCCGGGGACCCTGGCGTTCATCGGTATCAACCCGGCGATCGTCACGGTTGTCTCCGGTGGCCACAATGACCTGCTCGTCGGTGTGGCTCTTCTCGCGGGCGTCTTGGCGGCGCTCGACGGACGCAACGCCAGAGCGGGCCTGCTCCTCGCCATCGCCGTGCTCGTGAAAGTCGCGGCCTTGCTCCCCCTTGCCGCCGTCATCGCGTGGATCGCTGTCCGCCGGGGAAGCCGCGCTGCGGCTCGAGCCGCGGCCGCCTCCGGCGCGGCGATCGTCGGCGCCTACGTAGTGGCGGGCGGCACGGCGGCCCTCGCTCCGCTCAGACAGGCGTCGACGTGGCACAGCAAGGCGTCGTTGTGGACGTTCCCAACGTCGTGGATCGAGCGCACGCTGTTGGGCGTCCATCCGAGCCAATCGCATCTCCTGGCCACCGCCGCCGTCGCTGCCGTCGTCGTAATCGGCGCCATCGTCGTCGCCCCGCGCCTTCGTGACGTCGACCCAGCCATGGCCGCCGGCGGCGCCGCTTTCGTCTACCTCCTGGGTGCCGCCTACGTGCTGCCCTGGTACGCGGCCTGGGTCATTCCCGTCGTCGCGCTGGCCTGGCGCTCGCGCCTCGCCCTGCTCGCCCAACTCCAGGCCTCCCTCCTGCTGCTGATCTACGTCGACCGGCCCGGCGTACATTCGACCGTGTTCCATGACGTCGTCGGCACACTCGCGACCCACGTCGTCCCCGTCGTCGAAGGACTGATTCTGATCGCCCTCGTCATTGTCTCAGCACGTCGCCTACGAGGTCGGGCTCCGCATCCAGCGGGGTTCATCGGCTGATGCGCAGACTGGCGGCGGTCGCCGCGTCCTTTGCCGTCCTCGCTGCGGCGTGTTCGGGTGGGTCGACACACAAGGTGAGCTCGAGCCCCACGACGACGAGTCAGTCGGGACCGACGACGTCGACGGAGGCGGCAAGCCGTGCCGGTGATCTGCCGGGGATGCCGCCGCCGCTGAATCGCGACGACATCTATGCCGCCGACCGGCCCGGTCAGCTCAGCGCCGAAGTGAAGGACTTCCGCAGCCTCGTCTACGTCCCGAACTCCGACAGCAACACGGTCGACGTCATCGATCCGTCGACGTTCAAGGTCGTCGAGCACTTCCCGGTTGGCAGGCAGCCCCAGCACTTGGTCCCGTCCTACGACCTCAAGACGCTCTACGCCACCAACGACCTCGGGAACACGCTGACGCCGATCGATCCCCGCACCGGCAAGCCGGGGGCGTCCATTCCCGTCGAAGACCCCTACAACATGTACTTCACGCCCGACGGGAAGTTTGCCATCGTCGTCGCCGAGCGCATGCAGCGCCTCGACTTCCGCGACGCCCACACCATGGCGCTCAAGCACTCACTGTCGGTGCCGTGCAGGGGCGTCGACCACATGGACTTCTCCGCCGATGGCCGGTACCTGATCGCCAGCTGCGAGTTCGCGGGCGCCGTGCTCAAGGTCGACGTCGAGACCCAGACCGTGGTGGGCCGGCTGGTGCTGCGCAACGGCGGCCAGCCCCAGGACGTCAAGACCTCACCCGACGGCAAGGTGTTCTACGTCGCCGATCAGGTGGCGGGCGGCGTGTACTTGGTCGACGGCGACACCTTCAAGTCCCTCGGGTTCATGGCGACGGGGAAGGGCACCCACGGCCTCTACGTCAGCCGCGACTCCAAATTCCTGTACGTCTCCAACCGGCGCGAGGGGTCGGTCACCCTCATCGATCTGGCGACGCGCTCGATCTCGACGACGTGGCGCATCCCCGGCGGCGGCAGCCCTGACATGGGCGGCGTCTCGGCGGATGGGAAAGTGCTGTGGCTGTCCGGCCGCTACAACTCCGTGGTCTACGCCATCGACACCACGGACGGACACCTCCTCGCCCGCATCCCGGTCGGCCACGGGCCACACGGCCTGTGCGTGTACCCCCAGCCCGGCCGGTACTCGCTCGGCCACACCGGAGTGTTCAGGTAAGGCTCAGCCCAGCTGCAGGTTGTACGCCTCGCCGTCCGCGAACGGCGGCGTGACGAAGCGGGCGACACCGTCTCGAACGACGATCTGCTGTGATGACGCCGGCGGCTGATCGGGCATGGGCCCGACTGCGTCGGGGATGCGCTCCACGCTCACCGTGATCGCCCGGTCGGGGCCGCCGACCTTGATGGCGACGGTGAGGGGAACCGGCGCCGGCGTCGCCGACGCAGGCTCGTTGCAGAGGGCGTTGGCCGCCTTCGTACAGCTCTGGTGTCGACCGAGCAGGACCTGCCACGTCTTGCCCTGGTCGACCGCGAACCCGGTCAGGAACGGCACCGTGCTCGACACGTCGAGGCGGGCGCCGCGCATCGTGCTGTACGCCTCCTGCGCCCAGTAGGAGGTCCGCGGCGTCGACTTGTCCTTGTCGAGCAGGCCGCCGAGTGTGAAGTTGCCGCATCCCGCCGGGTCGTCGTCGCCGAGCGCCCAGCAGCTGGCGTCGCCGGAGTCGATGCCCGCGTTCTCGGCCGCCGCGAGGTAGCCGACGCGCCAGCCGGGCAGACCCAGCGCCCGTCCGGTTCCGAACTCGTTGATGAAGAGCTGCGGCTTGCCGATGTTCGGCCACCGGAAGAGCTCGTTGCGCAGCCGGTCGGCGTGGTTGGAGATGCTCTCCGGCAGGCGGTCGAAGGGCCCGAGATGGTCGGGCCCGGTCTCGTGCCAGGCGATGGCGTCGAGCTTCATGTTGTGGGCGTTGGCGAAGTCGAGGAACGTCGTCAGGTCGAGGAGGGTGGGCTTGCCGGGGATGGCCTCGAGGGTCGCCATCGTGCTCGGGCCGATGACCTTCGCCTGCGGGTCGGCCTCCTTGATCGCCTGGTATCCGTGCAGATACGTGTCCAGGACGTTGGACGGGGTCTGGGGGCTACCAGCTGTGTAGGAGAGGCCCGCCTCCGGCTCGTTCAGGATCTCCCAGTACGTCGGCGCCCAGCCCTCGTTCTCGGCCTTGGCGACGATGTTCTTCACGAACGTCTCGTACCTGTCCCAGTCGTCCCACGGCGCCGTGGCCCCGCCCTTGTCCTTGTCGTAGGCGAAGACGCGCCAGTCGTCGCTCAGCACCTCGGTCGTTTGGACCCCGTACGGCGCCACCGTCTGGTGCCACCACTGTCCCGCCGACCCCCGCCAGTTCGTCGGGTGGAGATTGAACACGCGGCCTTTGTTCGTGTAGCCGTCGATGCCGTGTAGGAACCCGTTGAGGCCGTTGTTGGCCGTGCCGTGCGTCGTCGTGGCGTCGACCGCCACGCAGGCCGGGACCCCGGCGCACAGAGGGCTGCCCGGGACGGCCGGCGGGCTCTGCTCGGCGGCCGTGCTGCCGGACGCCGTCTGGCCCGTCACCGTGAACGTGTAGCGGGTGCCGTTGGTCAGACCTCGGAAGGTGGCGGTCGTGCACGACCCGCACACGATCAGGGTGCCGTGGGCGCCGGTCCCGTCTTCGTTGGCACGCACGATGTAGGACTGGACCGACGGCGACGTGTGCATGGCGTCCCACGACACCGTCACGGTGCCCGGGCCCGCAGCCACGCGGACGGGACCGCTTCCGGCCGTCGGCGACGGGCTGCCGCCGACCGCCACCTTCGCTGTCGACGTCCCGGGGCTGGCGGCGACCGTGCTCGTGGACTCAGCCGTGTCGGGGGAGACGACGCCGTCGGCGCCGCTGTTGGTGGCGCTGGCCGCGCTCTTGTTGGTGCTGGTGTCGCGCCTGGCCGCCCACGCCGCCACGTCCGCGCCCAGGACGAACACGATCAGGACCCACATGAGCGGGACCCGCAGTCGGCCGCGGACGAGCTGGACGAGCATGGACATATGGCGCGCGAGGGTAGCGGCGGCCGGCGGCCGCCCGCCCGCGTTCAGCGTTCGTCCGCGGGCTCCTTCCGGGCCCGGCTGGGCGCCACTCGGGGCGGCTCGTTGGGCATCTTCGGGTACACGGGCGGCCACGGCGCGTCCTGCAGCCCGGCCGCCAGGTCCCGCTCGTGCAGCTCGAGCAGCGGTTCGAGCGACTGCGGGTTGTCCGTCATCGGCGCCCACGGGTCGCCGGCCTGCTCCACGCGGGCGGGCACGGTGCCGATCGTGAGCGGGTCGGGTTCGATGTCGTCGAGTTCGTCCCACGAGAACGGGGTCGACACCTGGGCGCCCGGTCGGGCCCGCACCGACCATGCCCCGAACACGGTCTTGTGGGGCGCGTTCTGATTGAAGTCGACGAACACCCGCGTCCCGCGCTCTTCCTTCCACCAGGCGGCGGTGATGAGGTCGGGGCGACGGCGCTCGAGCTCACGGGCGACGGCGACCGCTGCGGCGCGCACGTCGTAGGACGTCCACTGGGGCAGCAGCCGCACGTACACGTGGATGCCCCGATTCCCAGTCGTCTTCGGCATGCCGGTGATGCCCACCTCGTCGAACAGGGCGCGGACCTCGCGCGCCGCCTCGCGCACCATCGGGAACGTCACGCCCGGCTGGGGGTCGAGGTCGATGCGCAGCTCGTTGGCGTGCTCGGGGTCGTCGGCCTCGCTCGGCCACACGTGGAAGCCGAGACAGCCCATGTTCACCGCCCAGAGGATGTGGGCGAGGTCGGCGGCGACGAGGGCGCGAGAGGTGGTGCCGTTCGGGGTGGAGACGATCGTCGTCTCCAGCCAGTCCGGTCTGCTGTCGGGGACGCGCTTCTGGAAGAACGACGACCCCGATGCGCCGTTGGGGAAGCGCTGCATGAGCACCGGTCGTCCGCCCATGGCGGCCAGCAGCGGCCCTTCGACCGACTGGTAGTAGCGGACGAGGTCGAGCTTGGTGTCGCCGCGCTCGTCGAAGAAGACCTTCTCGGGATGGCTGATCACCAGCTCGCGTCCGCTCGCCTCTACCGCGACCCCGCCCCCGCCCTTGGCCGGCATGGCGTCGACGCTATTGCGCGTCGGGTTAGAACAGCTGCAATGCCTGCGGCGGCGGCGGCACCTCGTCGAGCAGGCCCGCGTCGTTGTTGCGAACGTCGTTGACGCGCGTGCTCACCGGTCGCGTCACGAACGGCGCCTCCCGCGGTGGCCCGAGGAAAGCCTGTAGCTCGTCCGCATCCGCGTCGGGATCGAGCCACGCGTCCCAGCGGTCGACCGGCACGACAACCGGCATGCGGTCGTGCAGGCGGTCAACCGGTGGACGCGCCGCGCTGGTGACGATGGCGCACGTGCCTCGGCGCCCGTAGATCCCCGCGAAGCCGACAGGGTGCTCGTCGGCGGGGGAGAAGATGTATGGCTGCTTGCGGCCGGTCGCCGTCGTCTCCCATTCGAAGAACCCGTCGGCGGGGATTAGGCAGCGCCGGTGCTCGAAGGCCTCACGGAACGCGGGGCGCTCGGCGAGCGTCTCGGCGCGGGCATTGATAAGTGGTGTGGCGCCGTCGCCGACGACCAGACCCCACGGCGTGACGCGGAGCAGGCGCTTTCCGCTGTCGACGTCGGTCGCAACGTTGTAGACCTCGTCAGTGGGCGCCACGTTGTAGCTCGGTGGCAGGTGGGCGCCTGCGTCGACCTCCTCGATCTCGAACCAGTCGACGAGGAGGTCGCGCGAAGACGTCGCGACGAACCGACCGCACACGGCCGGGAGGGTATCGGCGGGGTGGGGGTAGAACGGAGCGCGAGAGAGAGGGGCGCCGATGGCCGACACGTGCACCCACATCAACCAGATCGCCAACCCCGAGCCCGAATCCTGGGGGTGTGTCGACTGCCTGGCGATGGCCCGTGAGGACTGGGTCCACCTCCGGCTCTGCGAGGTCTGCGGGCACGTCGGGTGCTGTGACCAGTCGCCGATGCGCCACGCCACCGCCCACGCCCACGGCACCGACCACCCCCTGATCCGGTCGTACGAACCGGGCGAGGACTGGTTCTACTGCTACCCCGACGACCTCCTCTTCGAGCTCGAAGGCGCCCCTCCGGGACCGTCACACCCCTGAAATTGCTGCATTACTGGGTACGCACGCGCTAGAACCTTGCCCTTCAGGTGAGGCGCGGCCGCAGAGTCCGCCAAAGGAGGCAGTGTTGAACCGACGGGAGCTCACCAACGCAGTGGCGCAGCACATCGGCGCCGAAGCGAAAGAGGTCGAAAAGGTCCTGAACGGATTCACCGAGGTCGTCACCCAGACGGTCTCGCGCGGCGAGCAGGTGGCGATCAGCGGGTTCGCCAAGTTCGCGAGGGTCGAGCGGGCGGCGCGCATGGGCCGCAACCCGGCGACGGGCGAGCAGATCCACATCAAGGCCTCGAAGAAGGCGCGCATCACGCCGCTGAAGGCGTTCAAGGACGCCGTCCTCGGTGGCGCCAAGAAGGCCGCCCCCAAGAAGGCGGCCGCCAAGAAGGCCGCACCGGCCAAGAAGGCGGCGCCCGCCAAGAAGGCACCCGCCAAGAAGGCACCCGCCAAGAAGGCGCCCGCCAAGAAGGCGCCCGCCAAGAAGGCGACCAAGCGCCGCTAGGTCCCGTTCCGACATCGCGGCCCGGCGGCTTGGCTGTCGGGCCGCAGTCGCGGCACGCTTGAGAGATGCAAACGCGTGTCAGCGAGATGCTGGGTGTGGAGTTCCCGATCCTGGCGTTCAGCCACTGTCGGGACGTGGTCGCGGCCGTCACCAACGCCGGCGGGTTCGGCGTGCTGGGGGCGGTCGCCCACTCGCCCGAGCAGCTCGAGATCGACCTGACCTGGATCGAGGAACAGGTCCACGGTCGTCCCTACGGGCTCGACCTGCTGCTCCCGCAGAAGTACGCGGGCGCCGACGAGGGCGGCATCGACCGCGAGGCCGTGCGCCAGCTGCTGCCGCCCGAGCAGCAGGAGTTCGTCGACGACATCCTCCGGCGGTACGGCGTCCCCGAGCTCGACGAAGAGACGAAGTCGATGATCTTCCGCGGGGGCGGGTTGTCGATCTCGCCGAAGGGCTATGAGCCGCTGCTCGACATCGCCTTCGCCCACGGGATCCGCCTCGTCGCCAGCGCCCTCGGCCCGCCGCCCCCAGCACTGATCGAGCGGGCGCACGGCTCCGACGTGCTCGTCGCCGCCCTCGCCGGCACCCGGACTCACGCCGAGCGCCACAAGGCGGCGGGTGTCGACCTGATCATCGCCCAGGGCACCGAGGCTGGCGGCCACACCGGCGAGATCTCGACGCTCGTCTTGGTCCCCGAGGTCGTCGAGGCCGTGAAGCCCACGCCGGTACTGGCGGCGGGTGGGATCGCCACCGGTCGTCAGATCGCGGCGGCCATGGCCCTCGGGGCCGAAGGCGTGTGGTGCGGCTCGGTGTGGCTCACCACCGAGGAGGCCGAGACCCAGCCGGCGGTGAAGGAGAAGTTCCTGGCTGCCACGTCGAAGGACACTGTGCGCTCACGCTCGCTCACCGGCAAGCCGGCTCGAATGTTGCGCAGCGCCTGGACCGACGAGTGGGAGAAGGCCGACGCCCCGCCGCCGTTGCAGATGCCGCTGCAGACGGCCCTCGTGGCCGAGGCCCAGCTCCGCATCAACAGGTCGGCGACCACCGAGGGCTCGGGCGCCCAGGAGCTGGCGAACTACTTCGTCGGCCAGGTCGTCGGCCAGATGAACCGCATCCGGCCCGCCC
>JAFAUA010000480.1 GCA_019243595.1 Acidimicrobiia bacterium | reverse complement strand
GGCTCTGGGCCTGGCCGGCGTCATCTATGCGCTCACCGAGGCGGGCAACAAGGGATGGGGCGCGCCGATCGTGGTCGTCACCGGCCTCGTCGGAATCGTCGCCCTGGCGTCCTTCCTCGCCGTCGAGACGCGCAGCCCTCACCCCATGCTTCCGCTGGGAATCTTCCGGTCCCGGCAATTCACAGCCGCCAACGCGGTGACATTCGTCGTCTACGGAGCGCTCGGCGGGGCACTGTTCCTGCTTCCCCTCGAGCTCCAACGCGCCGGTGGCTTCTCGCCGCTGGAGGCCGGCGTCGCCCTGTTCCCGCTCACGATCGTGATGCTGCTGCTGTCCGCTCGCGCCGGGCGCCTCGCGCAGCGCATCGGTCCACGGGTCCCGATGAGCCTCGGGCCGATCGTGGCGGGCACGGGTCTCATCCTCTTCGCGCGCATCGGCGTCAACGCCGACTACTGGACCGACGTGCTGCCCGGCGTGCTCGTCTTCGCCCTCGGGCTCTCCTTGACGGTGGCGCCCCTCACCGCCACCGTGCTCGACGCCGCGCCCGACGAGGAGGCCGGCGTGGCGTCCGCCGTCAACAGCCAGGTCGCCCGCGTCGCGGGCCTCATCGCCGTCGCCGCCCTGCCGATCGCCGTCGGCATCACCACGGCGACGTACGCCCATCCCGCCGAGCTCACCGACGGGTTCCACACGGCGATGGTCGTCTGCGGGCTCCTCGCTATCGGTGGCGGCGTGCTGTCATGGCTGACCATTCGCAATCCCGAGCCGTCGGTCGAGAAGGAAGAGGTCGCGTGCCACTACCACTGCGCGGTCGACGCCACGCCTTTGGCAGGATGAGCCATGACTTCGTCCGCTGAGTTCGCTGACCGTTACGGGCCGCTGGCTGTCGTGACCGGGGCCGCCGTGGGCATGGGCGCGGCGTTCGCTCGCGACCTGGCGGCCCGGGACGTCGACCTGTTGCTCGTCGACCGCGACGAGCGCGCCCTCGAGACGGTCGCCCTCGAGCTCGAGACTGACGGGGCCACGGTTCGTACGCTGGTCGTCGATCTCGCGTCACCCGACGCCGCCGACGAGGTGTGTGACACCGCGGGTGACCTCGGTCTTCTGGTCAGCAACGCGGCGATCGGTTACGTCGGATCCTTCCTCGATCAGGACGACGACGGACTGCTGGCCCAGCTCGACGTCAACTGCCGCACGCCGCTGCTGCTGGTGCGGCGCGTGCTCCCGCGCATGGTCACACGCGGACGCGGCGGGATCATCCTGCTGTCGTCGCTGTCGGCGGTGCGGGGCAGCCCGCTGGTCGCCAGCTACGCGGCGACCAAGGCTTGGAACCTGATCCTCGCCGAATCGTTGTGGGACGAGCTGCGCGACACAGGCGTCGACGTGATGGGCGTCCTTCCCGGGATGACGCGCACACCGGGCCTGCTGTCCTCGTCGCCCCAGGCCGGGCTGGCGACGACGAACCTGATGGAGCCGGCCGACGTGGCGCGCGAAGCGCTTGACGCTCTCGGAAGCGCACCGAGCTTCATTCCGGGTGAAGCCAACCGTGAGAGCCACGCCTTCATGTCGTCGCTCGACCGGGCCGAGGCCATCAAGACCATGGGCGACGTCATGCGCGCCACGTACCCGCCCGAGCGCCAGCCCGACCCCTCGGTCTAGGAGCTAAGTGGCGCGCAGGGCGGGCAGCAGCTCGTCCTTCGCCCAGGCGACGAACTCCTGCTGGTGGTCGCCACCGATCTGCACCAGCGCGACGCGCGTGAAGCCGGCTGCGACGAACTGCTGCACGGCCTCGACGTGACGTTTGACATCGGGGCCGCAAGGGATCTGCTCGGCCACGTCTTCGGGGCGGACGTTCTTCGACGCAGCGTCGAAGGCCGAAGGCCCGGGGAGCTCGGCGTTCACCTTCCACCCGCCGCCGAACCAACGGAACTGCTCGTGGGCGCGCTGCACGGCCGCGTCGGCGTCGCGGTCGTAGCAGACGGCGACCTGACCGACTCGTGGCTTGCCTCGACCGCCGGCGTCGTCGAAGAGCTTGCCGAGCTCGGCCTTGGGCTCGACCGCGATCATCACATCGGCCAGCTCACCCGCCAGCGCGCACGACTGCGGTCCTGATACGGCGATACCGATCGGCGGCTGCTCGTCGGGGAGGTCCCACACCTTGGCCGAGTCGAGCTCGTAGTACTCGCCGTCGTAGGTCACCGAGCGACCGGTCCACAGCTCGCGTATGACTTCG
>JAFAUA010000445.1 GCA_019243595.1 Acidimicrobiia bacterium | reverse complement strand
GTGCTGACGACGTTGACGCCCGCCTCGAGGATGCGCACCAGCTCGTCGATGTCGCGCCACATCGGGTTGTAGACGACGCAGTCGGGCTTGAGGGCGAGCAGGGCGTCGACATCGTTGGTCGCCGTGACGCCGATGGGAGCGATGCCGCACAGCTCACCGACGTCGACGCCGACCTTGTCGGCGGACCACGCATAGCACCCGACCAGCTCCAGGTCCGGACGCTTCACCACTCCCTCGACGGAACGCTTGCCCACGTTCCCCGTGGTCCATTGGACGATGCGGAGGGTCACGCGACGGGCGTGAACTCGAGATGCAGGTTGGTGAGGCCCCGCAGGATCCATGTGTTCTCGTAGGCGAACCTGCGATCGGCGCGCGGCCCGTGGTGGTCCTCGGAGAGCCGGATGTCCCGGGTCCGGTCGAGGATGCGCTCGAGGCTGACGCGGCCCTCGGCTCGGGCCAGCGGACCACCCGGGCAGGAGTGGGCGCCGCGGCCGAAGGCGATGTGGTTCAGGGCGTTCTCCCGGTCGATCTTGAACTCGTGAGGGCACTCGAACCGGCGAGGGTCGCGGTTGGCCGCCCCGTTGAGCATCATCACCGGTGTTCCCGCCTTGATCTCGACGTCGCCCACCGTGGTGGTGCGCTTGGCGAGGCGGAAGTCGGCTTTCACGGGACTCTCGATGCGCAGCGCTTCCTCGATGAAATTGGGGATGCGCTCCTTGTGCTCACGCAGCTCGTCTTGGAGATCAGGGTGTTCCGCCAGGTGCTTGAGGGCGGCTGCGAGTAGGCGAGCGGTCGTCTCTTGGCCAGCCGCGAAAAGGAACGTCGCCGTGCGCACCACCGCCGTCACCGGAGGCGTCGTGCCGTCGGGATAGTTGGCGATCGCGAGTTGCGTGAGGACGTCCTGGCGTGGCTCGCGTCGCCGATCCTCAATGTACCGGGCGAACCAGTCGTCGAGGCCGGCGAGGGCATTCTCACCCTGCTCGTGCTCGTCGCCGGCGCCGACCCTCCCAGGCTTCCTGCTCATGCCGAAGAACTGCCGGAAGGTGTCGTGATCCGACTCGGGAACCCCGAGCAGGTCGGCTACGACAAGCATGGCGAACGGTTGCGCGTATGCGGAGATGAACTCGCACCGGCCTTTGGCGACGAACGTGTCGAGCTGCTCGTCAGCGAGCCGCCACATGAACGCCTCGTTCTCCTTCAGACGCTTCGGCGTGATCAGCCGCATGAGCAGCGCCCGCTCGCGGGTGTGATCCGGCGGGTCCATCGTCACCATGTGCTCGTGCATGGGGAGCTGGTCGCGGTAAAGGGTGACGACCTCGCTCACGTCGTCACCCTCGAGCGGAACCGGGAACGTGGCGAACGGTCCGACGACCGAGTTGCACGACGAGAAGCTGTCGGTGTCCCGGTAGACCTCGTGGAGCTCCTCGTAGCCGGTGACGGCGACCACGCCGAGATGGGGAAGCGCCAGCACTGGGCACTGGGACCGCAGCTCGTCGAAGTACGGGTACGGGTCCTCGACCAGCAACTCGTCGTTGAAGAAGTCGATCGTCGTCCAGTCGCCCACGTGGCCCCCTTCTGAGAACAGCACTCTACGTACTAGAGAATGTCGTTTCAACCGGCAGGGATTCGCGCTGTGTGTGTAGAACGATGTTCTACCGCTCCGCTGGGAGGTCGTTCATGCGCGTCCGAGTCGTCGCCGTTGGCACTGCCGCGCTCGTCGCCTGCGTGCTGCCTCTCGCCCGGGCGTCGAGTCCCCAGCCTGCGAGCGCGCCAAACGGTCCCGCGCTCGGCGCGCTCGTGTCCGGCCAGACCTCGTACGTCAACGGCGCGCTCGTGTGGACGGACTACGCGTACGACGACCGGGGCACCAACACGGCCGCCGGGGGCGAGGGCGCGGCCACGTACTCGTCGACGCCGCCGAACGCCGCTGACCTCATCCAGCTCCAGCTGGCGCCGGCGACGAACGGCACGAAGATCACCGCGGTCCTCGAAACCCTGGTCGATCCTTCGCTGCCGCTTCTCGGGGTGGGCTTCGACACCGACGGCAACAGCGCGACGGGAGCGCCGGGGATTCCCGGTGGGTCATGGAAGGTGAAGGGCCCGCTCGGGCTCGACCGCTTCCTGGTCGCCGACAACAGCGGCGGGATCTTGTACGCATGGAACGGCGCCGGGTGGTACCCGGTGGCCTCCTTCCCGACGACCATCGATCCCACCGCCAACACGATGACGACGACGATTCCCTCGAGCGTCCTGCCGGTCATAGGCGATGCGCCGTGGAAAGTGACCGGCGTCCTTGGCGTCACACCCGCCTCCTGGATGATGGGCGGGCCGGTCTACGACCTGGCGTTCGTCGGCGGCGAGCTCCCGGCCGGATGGCAGGACGCCAAGCAGGCGGACGTCCTCGCCGGGCGCCTTCCCGCGAGCGAGGCCGAGGTGACCGTCGACGTCGCCAAGGTGCGCAACAAGTCGACGTACACGCCCGCCGTCGGCAGCGGCTACCACACCTTCCTCTACCACTCCGGGCTGAAGCTGGCCGAGGGAACCGCGCCCGTCAGCATCGAAGGGGCGAACTCGCTGTACTACCTCGGCCCCTACCAGCCGTACATGGTGTGGATCCCGAAGCACCTCCCGCCGGGCCCGGCGCCGTTGCTGACGATGCTCCACGGCGCCCTCGGCAACCACATGCAGGCAGTGTTCGCCGGCGCGCCGCCGCCGTCGGGACCCGGTGCCTTCTTCTTCGGAAACACGACGTTCGACGTGCCGGCGATCGTCGTCACACCGCTCGGACGCAGCGAGACCGATTACTACTTCGGCATCGCCGAGCAGGACATCCTCGACGTGATCAGCGACGCCCGCCGGCGCTTCGACATCGACCCCAACCGGATGGTGCTGTCGGGCATCTCGCTCGGCGGGCAAGGGACGTGGCGGTTCTCGGAGCTGCACCCCGACATGTTCTCGGCGATCGTTCCCATGATCGCCCCCAGCACGTTCCCGCTCGAACAGGTCGTCGGCCCCCTGCGCCACATCTTCCCGAACGCCGAGGAGAACGTGACCGACATCCCCGTACGGGTGCTGGCCGGCCGTCTCGACCCGCTGTCCGACGAGATCGCCGTTGACGGCCAGGACACCGACTTCGTGAACGCCACCCGCCTCGGCATCGACATGCGCTACTGGCAGATGCTGCTTCGCCATCACCAGGTGGTCCCGGCCGCCCAGAACTGCGTGCTGCTCGAGGCGCTGACGCATCGCCGGAACACCAACCCGGCGCGCGTCGTCTATACAACGGAGCCGGACCTGGAGATGTCCGACCCGTCCACGGGACTGAACCTCCGCTACCGGAGCGCGTACTGGGTCACCGATGTCGAGGCCCGGGTCGATTCCACGCCCAAGGCCACCATCGACGTCTCGAGCCTCGCTCGCGCCGACCGAAGCACGAGTTCCTCCGTGCAGCCGCCCGCGTTCGGCCAGAACATCGTCACACCGGGCGACGTGTGCGGCACGCCTGGGTCGACAGTGCAGACCCGGGACGCCTGGTACAAGCTCGAGAACCGAGTGACGCCGGGGCCGGCGCAGCCCACGCTCAACGGCCTCCGGGTGAAGCTCACGAACGTGGCGACGACAACTCTCGATCTGACCCGGGCTTCGATCGAGACGGGTTCGCCGGTGCAGCTGTCGGTCACCGGCGACGGCCCCGCCACGATCGTCCTGACCGGCCCCTGGAGCGGTCGCGTCTCGGTGACACGCGATGGAGCCGAGGTGGGCACGCTCACGCCCACGAACGGGCACCTGTCACTCGGCGCCGACTTCAGCGGCACCCACGCCTACGTCCTGACGCCGAACAGTTAGCTCTTGCGGGCCCGGCGGGTGCGTCGCTTCGGCGACGCCTTCCCGTCGGTGGCGGACCGGTCGCCGAGGAACACCGCTCGTGCGATGTCATCGCGCTCGAGCAATTCGGCGGCCCGACCCTCAAACTGCACGGCGCCCTTCTCGAGGAACACAGCCCGCTCACACATGGCGCACGCCACGTTGAGGCTCTGCTCCACGACCACGAGCGAAACCCCCGTCGTGCGGATGCGCTCGATCGCGTGCAGCAGCTCCTCGACGATCACGGGTGCCAGCCCCAGCGACAGCTCGTCCACGCAGAGCACGACCGGCTCGAGCAGCATCGCCTTCGCCAAGCCCACCTGCTGCTGCTCGCCGCCGGACATTGTCCCCGCTTGCTGCTGCAGGCGCTCGCCGAGGCGCGGGAAGAACTCCAGCACCCGCTCGCGACCCTCGCGGAGACGGACCGGATCGTGCCGGAGCACGAACGCTTGCATCTCGAGGTTCTCGGCGACCGTCATGTCCGGGAAGATCGCGTGGCCCCCCGGCACCAGCACGACGCCCCGCTTCACCACATCCTCGGCGTCCACGCCGGTGATGTCCGCGCCGCCCATCTCGATGCGACCCGCGGTCGGGCGCTCGAGCCCGGCGATGCACTTCAGCAACGTGGACTTCCCGGCGCCGTTCGTGCCCAGCAGCGCCAACGCCTCGCCTGCGCCGACGTCTAGCGAGACGTCGAACAGAACCTGCGTGCGGCCGTAGGCGAAGTCGACGTGCTCGACGCGCAGCATGGGATCGGTGGCGGGCTCGACAGCTATCGGACTACCACCTTTCCTGACCGGTTGACGGCAACGTCGCTCGTGCCTAGGTAGCTAGCGATGACGTCGGGGTTGTTCTTGATCTCGTCGGGCGTGCCCTCGGCGATCACCCGACCGAGGTCCATGGCGTAGACGCGGTCGCACACGCCCATCAGCAGCGGCATGTCGTGCTCGACGATCAGGATGCTGCACTCGAGCTCGTCGCGGATGCGGCGGAGCAGCGGCCCGAAGGCCTCGGCCTCGCGCTGGGCAATGCCCGCCGTCGGCTCGTCGAGTAGCAGCACTCGCGGCTCCGCGGTCACCTGCACGGCCAGCTCGCAGATCCGTCGCGTTCCTGTGGAGAGGTCTGACGTCAGCGTGTCGGCCCATTCGTCGAGACCCAGGCGCTCGATGACGGCGTCGGCCCGCTGCCGCGACCGGCGCTCTGCGAACTTCACCCACGGCGCCCCAACCATCGACGAGAAGACGCCCACGCGCGCGCGCCGAGACGCCCCCAGCTGCAAAGTCTCGCGGACGGTGAGTCCGGGGAAGAGCTTGGCGTCCTGATAGTTGCGGCCCAGCCCGAAGTGCGCTCGGAACTCGGGCGCCAGCGCGGTTACGTCGCGTCCGAAGACGCAGACCGTGCCCTCGTCGCAGCGCAGGTCACCGGAGATGACGTTCATGAGCGTCGTCTTGCCGGCGCCATTGGGGCCGATCAGGCCCACGACCTCGCCGGGGCGGACGTCGAGCGAGACCTCCGCGAGAGCGACGAGGCCGCCGAAGCGCTTGTCGACATCGCGCACCACGAGCGGGGTCTCGGCGGTCTCCTCTTCCTGGGGAACGACTGGTCGCAAGCCTTCGAGGAACTTCTCCCAGCGGTCCCGCACAGCGCCCGCCAACCCCGCTGGGTAGAAGAGCGGGATCAGCACGAGGCCGACGCCGCCGAGCGCCAGCTGGAACCCGATCTGCTTCGCGAACGAGCCGAAGATCGATTCCAGCACCCCGCCGAGCAGGAACGAAGGCAGGTAGACGGTAACGGCGCCCGCGACGGCGCCCGCCAGCGACCCGAGCCCGCCGATCACGGGTACGGCGAGCAGGACGAGTGACTGCTCGGGACGCAGGAGGTCGACCGACAGCGACCGCCACGACGCGCCCCACAGCACGCCGGCCGCGGCGACGAAGAACCCTGAAGCCGCGAGCACACCCAGCTTCACGGTCGCGGGCGTGATGCCGAGGCTGGCGACCGAGCGCTCGTTGTCGCGCACGGCGACGACCAGCCGGCCCGGGTTGGAGCGACGGAACTGGCTGGCGCAGACGAGCACGACAGCGAGCAGGGCGAGCGTCACGTAATACACGTTGAGCTGCGAGTGGAGCCGGCCCACGCCGTGCAGTCCGAGTGGGGGCACCAGGACGGTGCCCTGACCGGCGGCGCCGAGCCACGACTGCTGGAACAGCCATGCAGGGGCGGCGACCGCGAACCCCAGTGTGGTGACCGCAAGAGTGAGGCCGCGGAGGCGCAGCGCGGGGAGGCCCACGATCACCATGGCGACGGCTCCGGTGACGCCCGCGAGCAGGACCACGGGGACCAGGGGGAGGTCGTGCGCGCCGAGCTTGGCCGCCATGTAGCCGCCGAGGCCCAGCACCGCGAAGTGGCCGAGGCTCACCTGGCCGGCCCACCCGACCAGCATCGTCAGCGACACGCCGGCTATGGCGACGACGAGGATCACGACCAGCTCGAAGCGGTGGCCTTCGGTGTGGAAGTACGGCAGCAGGGGAGCGACGATGCCGACGAGCAACGCGCCGGCCGCGAGGTACGCACGCTGGTACCGCACGATGGCGCGGTCGGCGACGGCCGGCGGGATGCGCAGCGGTGGCGCGTCCTCGGTCATGGCCATCGACGTCTCGCCTGCCGACCGGCTGATGACTCGGCCGCGAGCGAAGAGAATCACGAGGACGGCGACGAACACTGCGAGCTGTGCGTCGCCCCCGTTGTGCTTTACCGCCAGCGTGATGTGCTCGACCTCACCGATGAGCAGCCCACCCACCAGGGCGGCGGGGATGCTCGTGAACCCGCCGAGGGCGGCGGCGCCGAGCGACGCGAAAAGCAACTGCGGTCCGAGGGCGGCGGCGTTGAACGAGCCCTGGCTCGGCGCCAGCAGGACGGCGGTCAGCGCGCTCAGCAGCCCCGCGATGCCCCAGGCGATGGCGCTGACCCGAGACACGGGTATGCCGCAGAGCCGCGCCGCCTGGGCGTTGGAGGCTGACGCGCGGATCGCCTTGCCCCAGATGCTGTAGCGCAGGAACGCCGCCAGGCCGATGACGACAAGCGGGACCAGCACCAGGATCATGATGTGGTTCGACCGGAGCACGACCGAACCCACCTCCCAGGACGCGTCGAACGGCGTCGGGTAGCCCTTCGAGTACAGCGTCGTGCTGTCCGGCGAGAACTGCTTGAGGTACGTCAGCGTCGTGAGCAGCTGAGCGACCCCGATCGACACGAGCAGGAGCGAGATGCCCTTGCGCTTTCGGGCGACCATCGGACGAACGACCAGGCGCTCGATCACGAGTCCAGTGACGACGCCGATGGCGAGCGACGCCGGGAAGGCCAACCACCAACTCCATCCGTTGGTGAGGACGAACCGACCCAGCAGCAAGGCCGCCAGCGCGCCTAGCTGGGCGTGGGCCATGTTGATGAAGCGGTTGGTCTTGAAGATCAGGACGATGCCGACGGCGAGGATCCCGTACGTCAGGCCGGTGATGACGCCGAGGACGAGGCCGCTCTGCATCGGTGGCGCTCAGAAACCCGGTGTGAAGTTCGGGTCTTTGACCTTCCAGCAGCTGCACCCGCCGTCGAACTGGATGGTGCGGTGGAAGTCGCCGCCGACCAGCTTGTCGGGCCGGTCGAAGTTGCCGTCGCCCATGATCGAGCCGTGGAACAAACCCATGCGGTCGAGGCCGGCGTCGATGAACGACTGCCTGGTGGGGTTCCCGCCAACGGTGTCGAGCGCCTGGCGGAAGAAGTTGAACTGGTCGCAGATCTGCAAGGCCGTTTCGTCGTTCTTCTCGCTGTTGATGCCCGTAAGCCCGTGCGCCTTCAGGAGGGCATCACACGCATTGACCTGCGCGTTGCGGATCCCCGAGCTCAATTCGCCGTAGTGGTTGCTCGTGATGGCCAGCGCTCCGACGAACGAAGCATCCCAATGGCCGGTGTTCGCGGTGTCGGTGCCGTAATCCGATGTCGCATAAACAGGATGGAAGTTCTGTTGGGCGGCGAGCGTCGTGTAGTTCTGCGAGTTCGAGATCGAGCTGGCGAGCAGGACGTGGGTGGCGCCCGCCGTCCGGTTCGTGATCACGGCCTGCTGGATCTCGTTCGGGGGCGCAACGAGCTGGCAGCTGATCACGACCTTGCTGATCTGGCCCGAGCCGACGCCGGCCTTGGCCAGGCTCGACTCGAGCTCGCCGTTCGCGGCCGGGTCGCAGCTGTCTTCGAGGAGGCCGAGCTTCTTGAACTTCGGCGCCGCGAAGAAACCTTGGGCGGCGAGACCGAGCGCCGCGTCGCGCAGCTGCTTCTCGGACGGGGCGATGATGCCGTACAGGTACGGGGCGCCCTTTCCCAGTTCGGTGTTGCCGGCCGAGGTCGAGATTTGCAACGGCAGCTTGTTCTGCCAGAAGCAGGCGCGTGAGACGGGCGTGATGTAGCCGGCGGCGTCGAGCACAGCGAACGGCTTGTCCTGCACCATCTGTAGGCACTTCGACTGCTGGTCGTTCTGGTCGATCGGGTTGACCGCATACGACTTCACGACGATCTTGCGCCCACATGCGACGCCGCCGGTCTTGTTGATGTTGTCCGCGGCGGCGGCGATGATCTGCTGCTGGTCGGGGCGGATGCTGAAGGCGGCGTTGCCCACGGGCCCCGCCAGGTCGACGTAGGACACGTCGACGCTCACCTGGGTGGGCGTGATCCCCGGGGCGCTGGCGGCCAGTGTCCCGGTGCAACTGGGGCCGGCAGCCGCCGTCCGAGCGCTTGCGCTTCCCGACGTTGCGCCTGTCGAACCGGCGCCCGTCGAGGAGGCGGTGCCGCTGTTGACGCCACTGGCGCCGAGTGCTCCCGCCGTGCCGCCCGCGCCGTTCGCAGTCGCGCCGTTGGCGGATGTGGCGCCGCCCAGCACGTCGGCGCCGTTCGCTTCGCCGCCTGCGCTGGCGATCGTTGATCCGTGCCCGCCACCGCTGTCGGTCATCGGGAGCGACGCCAAGATCAGGAGCGTGATGGCGATGGCAACCGCGACTCCGGCGGCGACGCGCTCGCGGGCCGGTCCCTGCGAGAGCCACAACCGGAGCTGGAGGAACACTGGCACCGGCTACGCGCGCCTCCCCGGCGTGTTCATGGACCCCCTCGTGCGGCGCACTCTGTGCGAGAAATTCGCCACTAGCCCGGCCACGTCCTCCCTCGAGAGCACACTGGTAGAGCGACGTTCTACACTACGGCGCCATCGCGAGTCACGCGGGAGGGAAGTGCAGCAGGGAGCGTTCGAGGGCGTTCGGGTCGTGGAGCTGGCGCAGTGGGTGTTCGTGCCAGTGGCGGGCGCCCTCCTGGCCGACTGGGGCGCCGACGTCGTCCGCGTCGACAAGCCCGAAGGTGATCCGTACCGGGCGTTGGCGACGCAGGGGATCGGCGTGGACAGCGGGAGCGGGGTCAATCTTTCGGTCGCCCTCGCCAACCGGGGCAAGCGTTCGCTCGCTGTCGACCTGCGCACCGACGAGGGCCGGGAGATCCTGCACGAGCTGCTCGACGGGGCCGACGTCCTGCTCACCAGCTTCCGGCCCGAGGCGCTGGAACGACTCGGGCTTGGCGTCGACGAGGTGCGTTCGCGGTACCCGCGGCTCGTCTACGCGCGGGGCACGGGCTACGGAATGCGCGGCCCCGACGCAGGGATGGCCGGGTACGACGCGTCGGCGTTCTTCGCCCGCGGCGGCCTGGCCCATGTGCTGACGCCGCCTGATCGCCAGTACCCGATCAACCAGCGGGGGGCGATGGGCGACCGCAACGGCGGCATGGCGTTGGCGTTCGGCATCGCCGCCGCCCTGCTCGGCCGCGCGCGGACAGGCGAGGGGAGCGTGGTCGACGTCTCGCTGCTGGCGATGGCCATGTGGACGCTGTCGTCGGATCTGCTCGCCGCATTGCAAGGCGGTGAGCCCAGGGCGAGCAATGACCGCGGCACCGCCAACCCGCTCGTCGCGGCCTACCGCACCAAAGACGGCCGCCACATCCAGCTGATGTTTCTCGAGTCCGACCGCTACTGGGCGCCGTTCTGCGATCTCGTCGAACGGCCCGATCTCGCAAGTGACGAGCGCTTCGCGGACCACCACGCCCGGCGGGCCAACGCAGCGGCGTGCGTGGCCGTGCTCGACGAGCTGTTCGTCAGCAAGACCTTCGCCGAGTGGAAGGACCTGCTGCACACGCTCGACGTGCCGTGGGCGCCGGTCCAAGCCGTCGAGGAGCTGCTCGACGACCCGCAGGTCGTCGCTAACGATTACATCGGCGACGTGGCGGCCGAGGGTGGACCGGCCTACCGGTTGCCGAGCGTTCCGGTGCAGTTCGACGAGCATCCCCCCGATCTGCGCCGGTCGCCCGAACACGGCGAGCACACGGAGACGATCCTGCTGGAGCTCGGCTACGGCTGGGACGACATCACGGCCCTGCGCGACACAGCCGTCATTCCCTGATGCCTGGCCGCCCCCTTCCGGTTGCCGACGATCTCTCGGCATCCTTCTGGGCGGCGGCGGCCGAGCACCGGCTGGTCATCGCCCGCTGCTTCCGCTGCAACGAGCTCACCCATCCGCCCGACCTGGTGTGTCCGCACTGCCACCACACCGATCCCCAGTTCCGCTTCGAGCCCGTAAGCGGCTCGGGCACCGTGTGCTCGTGGACGGTTCTCCACCAGTCGTTCCTGCCCGGCTTCGATGACGACCTCCCGCTGCTCCTCGTCGACGTGCGTCTCGACGAGGGCGACGTGCGCCTCATCGGCCGCCTGCTCGGGGGCGCGGACGCGGCGCTGCGCGCCGGCAGCCGCGTCACCGTGACGTTCGAGGACCTGGCGCCGGGCGTCGCCATCCCCGCGTTCGCGTTGGTTCCCGAGGCGTGACCTTCAAACGCGACGCGGTCGCCGTCGCCGGGTACGCGCAGAGCCCGATCGTCCGGCACTTCGACCGCACACTCGGCGCCGTCGCCCTCGACACGGCGAAGCAAGCCATCACCGATGCGGGTCTGCGAGTCGACCAGATCGACGGCTTCACCTCGAGTGCGTTGTTCCCGACGGCCGGCGCCCACGCCATGCAGGACGGCGTGAGCATGGTGACGTCCAACTGGCTGGCCGAGCACCTCGGCGTCAACCCGACATACGTGTCGGGCTTCCAGGGCGTCGGGCAGCTACCGGGGTCTGTGATGCTGGCGGTGAATGCCATCGCCAGCGGCGCAGCCACGCACGTGCTGGTGCACCGGGCCCTCCACAATCCCGCTGGCAGCTACCACGGCAATCCGATGCAGGAGGCCAGTGGGTCGAACCAGTGGACGGCCCCTCAGGGGTTCTTCGGTCCGCTGGCGATGATCGGCATGACGTACAACGAGTACCTGCAGCGCTATGGCGCGTGCCGGGAATCGATGGCAGCTGTGCTGGTCGAGGCCCGCAAGAACGGTGCGCGAATCCCCTGGTCGTACTGGCACGACCGCCCTTTGACTGCCGACGAGTACCTGGCGGCGCCGCTGGTGAGCGAGCCGATCTGCCGGTACGACGCCGACATCCCCGTCGACGGCGTGGCGTGCTTCGTGCTCACGTCCGCCGAACGGGCGCGTGACCTCCCGAACAAGCCGGTCTACGTACGCGGCTTCGGCATGGGCGCCCCGACCCGCCGGCGGCTGCCGCTGCACTGGCCGCTCGACGACCTCTATGAGGTCGGCACCGAAACAGCGCGGCGTCTGTGGACGACGTCGGGGCTGGGCCCCGGCGACCTCGACGTACCCCAGCTCTACGACGGCTTCTCGCCGTTCGTGTACTTCTGGCTCGAGGTGCTCGGCCTCTGCCCGGTAGGGGAGGCGCACCGCTTGGTCAAGGACGGCGGCATAGACAGCGACTCACGGACCGGCCTGCCGGTGCTGTCGGGCGGCGGCGCCCTCGGCAACGGCCGCATGCACGGCGTCCCCCAGATGCTCGAGTGTTACCTCCAGCTCTCCGGCCGCGCCGGCGAGCGTCAGCGCGAGAAGGCCACCGTCGGTCTGGCCTGTCACTCGTCGCCCCACTTCGGCGGCGCCATCGTCTACGGCGCGGACGTCTAGGTAGAATGTCGCTCTACCACGGCGTAGGATGGCGGCGATGACGATCCTGGACGGGCGGCGGTCGTATGTCGCGGGACGGTGGGTCGAAGGGGAGCCGTTCAGCGTCGAGAGCCCGGCTGACGAGTCCGTCGTTGCCGAAGCGGGCGCCACGCCGCTCGCCGAGGTCGAATCGGCGATCGTCGCGGCTCGCGAGGTTTTTGATGGCGGCGAGTGGACCGACGTTCCGCGGCGCGAGCGGGCGGAGAAGCTGCACGCCTTCCTCGACGAGGTGGCCGCGAAGAAGGACGACCTCGTCGAAACGATGATGGCCGAGGCCGGCCAGCCCCGCATGTACGCCGACAGCTCGCAGTACGGCATGGGCATGGCGCTGGCTCGCAACACCGTCGACCTGTACCTCTCGTTGCCAGAAGAGGAGTCGAACCCCGTTCCCGTCGCCGAACTGACGGCGGGCAAGGTCGGCCTCAGCGTGCGCCGCTATGAGCCCGTCGGCGTGGTGAGCGCAATCACGCCGTACAACGGCGCCATCATCATGGCGTTCCAAAAGCTGATCCCGGCACTCATGGCTGGCAACTCGGTGATCCTGCGACCGAGTCCGCTGACGCCCCTGTCTTCTCTGATCTTCGGCCACGCGGCCGACGCCGCCGGCCTGCCGCACGGCGTGCTCAGTGTCGTCATCGAGGACGGCTCAGCGGGAGCGGAGCTGCTCACGAGCGACCCGAGAGTGGACATGGTGTCGTTCACGGGCTCGACCGCCGTCGGCCGTCGCATCCTCTCTCAGGCGTCCGGCACGGTGAAGCGCGTGTCGCTCGAACTCGGCGGGAAGTCGGCACAGATCTTTCTCGACGACGCCATCGACTGCACGCCGCTCGGCGCCATGCAGGCGGTGGCCATGACGTCGGGGCAGGCGTGCGTGTCCGCCACCCGCATGCTCGTGCCCCACGAGCGGAAAGCGGAGGCCCTCGAGCTGGTGGCCGGTGCCTACAGCCAGCTGAAGGTCGGCAACCCCGCCGAGGACCCGGGTGCGATGATCGGTCCGCTGATCAACGCCGCGGCCGTCGAGCGCTGCGAGCGCTACGTCGCCCTGTCCGAGGAGAACGGCGGCAAGGTCGGCTGCGGTGGCCGTCGTCCCCCCGAGCTCGAGCGTGGCTACTACTTCGAGCCGACCGTCCTCGACGTCCCCGACAACGACAACCCGGCGGCCCGAGACGAGATCTTTGGTCCCGTGCTCACCGTGCTCGGCTACGACGACGTCGACGACGCAGTTCGCATCGCCAACGACACGCCCTACGGCCTGTCCAACCAGGTCTACGGGGCCGATACCGCGGTGGCCACTGCGATTGCCCGACGGCTGCGCAGCGGTGCCGTCAACGTGAACCGGTCGCTGTTCACCGCGTACGCACCCGCCGGCGGCTACAAGCAGAGCGGCGTCGGTCGCGAGCGCGGAATCGAGGGCATCCGCGAATTCCAGGAAGTGAAGCATCTGGTGATTGGAGACCTGCGTTGAGTCCCAACCTGAATCTCGACTGGCTCATCTCCGTCGACGACCACATCCTCGAGCCGCCCAACGTGTGGGTGGACCGGGTGCCGGCGAAGGACCGAGATCGCGCCCCGCACATGGAGACCCGCGACGGCATTGAGGGTTGGGTGTACGACGGCAAGCACTACCCGAGCTCGGGCCTCAGTGCGGTCGCCGGGAAGTCCAGGGAAGAGTTCAGCCCCAAGCCATTGCCGTACTCGGAGATGCGGCCGGGTTGTTACGACCCGAAGGCGCGCCTGGAGGACATGGACCGCGCCGGCATCCTGGCGTCGGCGTGCTTCCCGACCATCACGCGCTTCTGCGGGCAGCTGTTCATGGAGGCGAGCGACCGCGAGTTCGGCCTGGTGTGCCTGAAGGCGTACAACGACTGGCTCATCGACGAGTGGTGCGCGACGGCGCCCGGCCGCTACATCCCGCTGGTGCTGTTCCCCATGTGGGACACCAAGCTCGCCGTCGAGGAGCTCGAGCGCTGCGCGGCGAAGGGCGCTACCTCGTTCCTGTTCTCGGAGAACCCGTCCAAGCTCGGACTCCCCACGATCCACGACAAGGACGGCTACTGGGACCCGGTGATGAAGGTCGCCAACGACCTCGAGATGGTCGTGTCGATGCACGTGGGTTCGTCGTCGGAGGTCCCCCAGATCGCACCCGACTCGCCGTTCATGGCCAACCTCACGTGGGGTGCGATCCGCACGTCGGGCGCCATGCTGTCGTGGATCTTCAGCGGCATGTTCCAGAAGTACCCGAAGCTCAAGATCGCCCTGTCTGAGGGTGAGATCGGCTGGATCCCGTACTTCCTCGAGCGGGCCGAGGACGTGCTCGACAAGCAGAAGCACTGGGTGTCGAAGGGCCAGAAGTTCATGGACCACGGCGCCAACTCCGGCGTCGACCTCTTCACCCTCGACATCCGCCAGACGTTCCGCGACCACGTTTTTGGCTGCTTCATTCACGACGAGCACGGCATCGCCAGCCTCGACGAGATCGGTGAGAACAACGTCATGTGTGAGACCGACTACCCGCACTCCGACTCGACCTGGCCCGAGTGCATCGGCTCGGTGCGCAAGCAGATCGCCCACCTCCCCGAGGAGACGCAGTACAAGCTCCTCCGAGGCAACGCCGAGCGGCTCTACCGGTTCACGCCGGCCGAGCCTCCCGTCCTGGCGACGGCGTAGGTCGCGCTCCCATGCTTCTCGAAGGCAAGAACGCAGTCATCACCGGCTCGGCGTCGGGCGTGGGGCGCGCATCCGCCCTGCGTTTCGTTGAAGAAGGGGCGCGCGTCGTGTGCGCCGATCTCGACGCCGATGGCGCCAAGGAGACCGTGCGCCAGATCGAAGAGGCTGGCGGCACCGCGGTCGCCGTCGCCACCGACGTGTCGAAGGAAGGAGACGTCGCCGCCGCCATCCAAGCGGCCGTCGAGCATTTCGGTCGCCTCGACATCATGTTCAACAACGTCGGCATCCCCACCCCTCGCCTCGGCATGACGTTCACCGACCACTCGTTCGCCGACTACCAGAAGCTCGCGGCGGTCAACTTCGGCGGGGTGTTCCTCGGCTGCAAGTACGCCGTCGAGCAGTTCAAGAAGCAGGGCGACGGTGGCGTCATCCTCAACACCGGTTCGGTCGCCGGCCTCGTCGGCTGGGGTGGCACGGTGTACGGAGCCACCAAAGGCGCTGTGGTGCAGCTGACGCGCGCAGTCGCCGTGGAGGTTGCTCCCGAGAACATCCGCGTGAACGCGCTGTGCCCCGGGGCCATGCCCTACACCGGCTTCATGGCCGCCGGCGGCCTGCAGCTCCCGGAGGATCAGATCGAACAGGTGGCGCAGGCCGCTGGCTCGATCCACCCCATGGGCCGGCCGGTCACCGCCGAGGACTGCGCCGAGGCGGCCGTGTTCCTTTGCTCAGACCGGGCCAAGAACATCACCGGTGTGCTGTTGCCCATCGACGGCGGGTACGTGGCCAAGTGAGTGGCGTTGCCGGCCTCGACCGGGACCGCATTCGCGAGCTCTTTGATCTTCGGGAGAACGCCGGCGTCTTCAGCGGCGGCAGCTACACGGGTGATCCTCACCCTCGCTGGCACGAGCTGCGGGAGAGCGGTCCGATCCAGCCGGGGATCGTCCACGAGCTCACGGGGTTCGAGGAGTTCGCCGCCTTCCACGGCCTCCCCGAGCCCGACCGTCCGCACTTCTCGGCGTTCAGCTTCGCGGCGTGCGACGCCGCCTACCGCAACGAGGATGTCTTCCGTTCGGCGCCGGAACCCGTGGATGCAGCAGGCATCGGTGTGATGAACAGCATGCTGGCGATGAACGGCATGCGACACCGGCAGTACCGCGCCCTCGTGCAGCCGTCGTTCGTCCCAGCCAAGGCTAAGTGGTGGATCGCGAACTGGATACAGGAGACCGTCGACACCCTCATCGACGGCTTCGTCGACGCCGGCCAAGCCGAGCTCAACGTCGACTTCTGCGCGTCGATCCCGGTCCTGACGATCACCGGCAGCTTCGGCATCCCCATCGACCAGGCTCTCGATGTGCGGGCCGCGGTGCAGGATCCCGGAAGGGTCGTCGAGATCCTCACCCCCATCGTTGCAGCGCGGCGCGAGCACCCCGGCGATGACCTCATCAGCGTGCTCGTCGAAGCAGAGATCAAGGACCAGGACGGCCAGACCCACCGACTGTCCGATCCGGAGATCTACTCGTTCGCGATTCTCCTCCTCGCTGCCGGCTCGGGGACGACGTGGAAACAGATGGGCATCACGCTGGCCGCGCTACTGACCCAACCCCAGGTTCTCGACGCTGTGCGCGAGGATCCGGCACTGCTGAAGGCCGCCATCGAGGAGTCGGTGCGTTGGGAGCCGACGGATCCGATGTTCTCGCGGTGGGTCGTCGACGACATCGACTTCTTCGGCACACACATTCCGAAGGGGTCGATGCTGCACCTATGCCTCGGCGCCGCCAACCGGGATCCGGAGCGCTGGGACCGGCCCGACGAGTACGACGTCTATCGCGCGGTGAAGCCCACTCTCGGCTTCGGCGGCGGGCCCCACGTCTGCCTCGGCAGCCACGTCGCCCGCGCCGAGATGGCCACGGGGATCGGCGCCCTGCTCGACCGGCTGTGCAATCTGCGACTCGATCCGGACGCCGAGCCGCCGCGTCCGACGGGCTTCTACGAGCGAGGCGTGATGGAGATCCCGGTGGTGTGGGACATATGAGCAAGCAAGAGGTCGACTACTCGCTGCTCAATGAGGAGCACACGAAGAAGTACCGAGAGACCGACGGGGAGGTCGGCTACCTCTGGAACGGCGCGCCGATCCTTCTGCTGACGTCGACGGGTCGGCGATCGGGCGAGAAGCGCACAACGCCGCTGATCTTCGGGCGCGACGGCGACGACTACTTGATCGTGGCGTCGATGGGCGGGATGCCCCGGCATCCGTGGTGGTACGAGAACCTCCGGGCTGACCCCGAGGCCGAGATCCAGATGAAGAGCGAGCGGATCCCGGTCATGGCGCGCACGGCAACCGCTGACGAGAAGCCGCGCCTCTGGAAGATCATGCGCGAGATCTGGCCGAACTACGACGAGTACCAGTCACGCACCGACCGCGAGATCCCGGTCGTCGTGCTGACCCCGCGCTAGCGGCGCCTGCGCCGGCGAGTCGTCCGCTTCGCCGTTTCGGCGTTCCCGCCCACGGCGTTCAGGCAGAACCCCCACACGTCGTCGGGGATCGTCGCCGCCCTCGGGTCGTCGGGCATGAAGGCGTAGTGATGGAACACCGTCATCACCAGATGGGTGATGAGCCACGCGTCCGTCTCGGGGTCGGCCGAAGCCAGCTGGCCCCGCTCGGTCGCTTCCTGGAGGTCAGGCCGGATGAGGTCGACGAACGGTTGCGTGGCGGCGGCGATCTCGTTCGGGAACATCTGGTGCAGCCGCAGGTGCTCGGCGGCGACGAAGCCTGGACCCATTGACGACGCCGACACCGAGAACGCGCCGACCGACAGCTTGACGAACAGCTCGAGCCGGGACACGGGGTCGTCGACTTGGCGGGCCTGCTCTGCGAACGCAGCGCAGCCCTCGGCGATGACCTCGGTGATGACGGCGAGGATCAGCTGGTCCTTGCCCTCGAATTGCCTGTAGAAGGTCTGGAGGGCGACGCCGGCTTCTTTGATCAGCTCCTGCGTCGTGAACGCCTCGCCCTTCTGATCGATCAGCCGCCGCGCCGCGGCGATGATCGCCGCTCGTGGTTCGCGCTGGGTTTCGGCTGTTGTCGTCACGTGCTTGTGACCGATCCCTCACGTAGCTGTTGGCGCAGGCGGTACTTCTGCACCTTGCCCGATGCCGTCCGAGGCAGGTCGCCCACGACATAGAGCGATTCGGGCCACTTCTGTCGTGCCAGGCCCGAGCTATGCAGGTGAGTGCGCACGTCGTCGAGAGAGGGCGCGGCGACGCCGGGCCGGACCGTCATGATGGCGGCTGCGTGCTCACCGAGGCGGTTGTCGGGCGCCGCCACGACGGCGACCTCGCCGACGCCGTCCATCCGCAGGAGGAGCTCCTCGACTTCCTGGGCGCTGATGTTCTCGCCGCCCCGGATGATCACGTCCGAGACGCGGTCGGTGATCGTCAAGTACCCGTCGTCGTCCAGCACCCCGACGTCGCCCGTGGCGTACCAGCCATCGGCGTCGAGCACCGACGCGGTCAGGTCCGGGTCGGTGTAGCCCATGAAGAGGTCGGGGCCCCGCGTCCAAATCTGGCCTTCGTCGTCGAGGCGAAGCTCGACGCCGTCAATGGCGCGACCGTCAGTCCGCAGGCGCTTGTCTTCCGCGTCCGTCGGTGCGGACCGCGTCACCGACGGGTGCTCGGTCGCGCCATAGGACCGGAACACGAGGATGCCGAGCTCGGACGCGCGCTCGGCGATGGCCAGAGGCACAGCTGAGCCGCCGAGCCCGCACATCGGCATGTAGCGCAGGTGTTCGGGCGTGAAGTCGGGATGGTCGATCAGGCTCGTCAAGAAGTACGTCGCCCCGCCCGCGAACATCAGGCCCTCGTCGAGCATGAGCCGGAGGACAGTCCCCGGGTCCCACACGTCGATCAGGTCGACGCCACTCTCCTGCATGAGCGGCCGGAGAAACGCGCTCAGCATCCCGATGAAGTGGCCGACGGGCGCTCCCGTGAGGATGGCCGGGATGTCGCCACCGAGAGCGCCGCTCGACATCTGGCCCAGCTCGGCACCGATCGTGTGGTGCGTGTGCACGACTCCCTTGGGGTCGCTCGTCGTACCGGAGGTGAAGGCGACGATCGCGGGCGAGTCGGGGTCCACGGACGCGGCTTCGTCGACGGGGTCGGCGTCGTACAGATGCTCGATCGGTGTGGCGTTCGGCGGGAGTGTGCGTGCGGCGCCCGGCTCGGCTGCGACAACCCAGCGAGCCTGAGGGTGACCGGCGATGAGCTGCTCGTAGGTCGAGAGGTAGTCGATGCCGCGGAAGTGATCGGGCGTGACGACGACATCGGGCTCCACGGCGCGCAGGATGTAGTCGATCTCCTTTGCGCCATAGAAGTGCACGACGGGTACGACCACGGCGCCGAGGTACAACGCCGCCCAGAAGGCGACTGCGGCCTCCGCCCAGTTCGGCATTTGGAGAAGGACGACGTCGCCCGGGCTGACACCGTCCTTCTGCAGGGCTGCCGCCAGTGATCGGGCCAGCTTGTCGACGTCCGCACACGTTCCCTGCCACGGGCGCTCGGCCGAGTAGACGCGGAACCGGTTGCGGCCCGCTTGTTCGCTCGCCGCCGCCGTCAGGGCGCCGAGGGTCGTGTCGGACCACCATCCGTTGGCTCGATACCGCTCCA
>JAFAUA010000383.1 GCA_019243595.1 Acidimicrobiia bacterium | reverse complement strand
ACCACTGGTGGCACGACCTCATGGACGATCCCGCGCTCGCGCCGCACTGCGAGCCCGAGCACATGGACTCCGAAGACCTGCTGTATCTGCTCTACACGTCGGGCACGACGGCCAAGCCCAAGGGCATCATGCACACCACGGGTGGCTACCTCACCCAGGTGGCGTTCACGCACCGCTACGTGTTCGACCTGCATCCCGACACCGACGTCTACTGGTGCGCGGCCGACATCGGCTGGGTGACCGGGCACAGCTACATCGTCTACGGGCCCCTGGCCAACGGAGCAACGTCGGTGATCTACGAGGGCAGTCCCGACACCCCCGGCAAGGACCGTCTCTGGGCGATCGCCGAGAAGTACGGCGTCACCATCCTCTACACGGCGCCGACTGCGATCCGCACGTTCATGAAGTGGGGGACTGAGTTCCCTGATTCACACGACCTCTCCAAGCTCCGGCTCCTGGGATCGGTCGGCGAGCCCATCAACCCCGAAGCGTGGGTGTGGTATTGGCAGCACATCGGCGGCGGCCGCTGCCCGGTCGTCGACACGTGGTGGCAGACCGAGACGGGCGGCATCATGATCTCCCCCCTGCCTGGGGTCACCACCCTCAAGCCAGGGTCGGCCACCTTCCCGCTTCCAGGGATCGGCGCCGAGGTCGTCGACGAGCAGGGCAACCGGATCGAACGGGGCGGGGGGTACCTCACGCTGACCCGCCCGTGGCCGGGCATGCTCCGGGGCATCTACGGCGATCCCGAGCGCTACAAGGAGACCTACTGGTCGCGCTTCGAGGGGCGCTACTTCGCCGGCGATGGCTGCAAGATCGACGACGACGGCTATTTCTGGCTGCTCGGTCGCGTCGACGACGTGATGAACATCTCCGGCCATCGGGTCTCGACGATCGAGGTGGAGTCGTCGCTCGTCGACGACTCGCGTGTCGCCGAGGCCGCGGTCGTCGGCGCCAAAGACGAGACCACCGGCCAGGCGATCATCGCCTTCGTGACCGTGCGGGGCAACGTCGAGCCGTCAGACAAGCTCGGCGAAGAGCTCCGCGAGCACGTGGCCAAGAAGATCGGCCGCTTCGGCCGTCCGCACACGGTGATCTTCACCGACGACCTTCCCAAAACCCGCAGCGGCAAGATCATGCGCCGCCTCCTCAAGGACGTGGCCGAGGGCCGCGACCTCGGCGACACCACGACGCTCGCCGACCCGGGAGTGGTCGAGGAGATCAAGAAGCGGGCGCAGCAGTCGCCACAGGAGGACTGACCGCGGCTGTCGTTCCCCCCAACTGGACCTGGCGGGACGCGCCGGTCCCGCCCGGCCCGGCGGTGATCTTCGACATCGACGGCGTCCTCTCCGACGCGGCCAGCCGCCAGCACTACATCGAGCAGGGGCGCCGCGACTGGCACGCCTTCTTCAACGCGTGCGGCGACGACCCCCTCATCGAGGAGGTGGCGTGCGTGGTCGAGCTGCTCGACGCCGAGCTCGCCATCGTCCTCCTCACCGGCCGGCCCGTGCGAGTCGAGCCCCAGACGCTGGCCTGGCTCCAGCGCTACCGGCTGCGGTGGGACCTGCTGATCATGCGCGACGTGGGCGACTACGCGGCGGCCCGGGAGTTCAAGCAGGACACCGTGTACGACCTGCGCCGCTACGGCTTCGACCTCCGCCTGGCGTTCGAGGACGACCGCCGCAACCTGGAGATGTTCCGATCCGAGGGCATTCCGTGCGTCTACATCCACAGCGGCTATTACGACTGAGAGTGGCGATTTGATCTGACGGAACGTCGCCACGCCGCGTAGCGTTGTAGCCAACGTGGACAAGAACGTCTTCAAGACCTACATCCTGTTGGCCTTCCTGGGCGCCCTCCTCATCGGGATCGGCGCCATCTTCGGGAAGGGCGGCGCCGTCATCGGCCTCATCATCGGCATCGTCTTTGTCGGCGGCTCCTACTGGTTCTCCGACAAGCTGGCGATCAAGAGCGCCCGGGCCGTTCCCGTCTCCGAGCAGGAGATGCCGGACTACTACCGGATCGTCCGGGAGCTGACCCAGGCCGACAACATCCCGATGCCCCAGCTCTACGTGAGCCCCGACGCCCAGCCCAACGCCTTCGCCACCGGGCGCAACCCGAACCACGCGGCGGTGGCGGTGACCCAGGGCATCCTCAACGTCCTCACGTGGGACGAGCTGAAGGGCGTGCTGGCCCACGAGATCAGCCACGTGAAGAACCGAGACATCCTCATCGGTTCGGTCGCGGCGGCGATCGCCATGGGCATCACGTTCATCGCCCGCATCGCCCTCTGGGGCTCGATGTTCGGCGACGACCGTGAGGGCGGCGGCAACATCTTCGCCCTGCTCGCCATCTCACTGCTCGCCCCCCTTGCGGCCGGCCTGCTCCAGATGGCACTGAGCCGCAGTCGTGAGTTCGAGGCCGATCGCAGCGGCGCCCGCCTGCTCCACGACGGCGAGCCGCTGGCCCGTGCGCTGGAGAAGATCGAGGCGAGCGTGAAGGCCATCCCCATGAACGTCGACCCGGTGCAGGCCCAGAAGTACATCGTCAACCCGCTCACCGGGCGCAAGGTCCAGTTCGCCAACCTTTTCACGACCCACCCGCCGACGGCCGAGCGCATCGCCCGGCTCCGCCAGCGGGAGTGGGCGAACTAGCTCCCAGATTTCGGCAAGCGGCAGGAACACGACCCAGGCGGGGAGAACGGCAAGAGGGTGAAATCGCGGTGGCGGGCGGCGTTCATTGTGGTGCTGTGCACCATGGCCTTGGGCGCGGCCGCCATCTGGCAGGCCCAGGCGCAGCTCGTCGGCCCCCCGCCGACGACCACGACGCCGCCGCCCACGACCGCGGCGCCGACCACGACCACCCCGCCCACGTTGCCCCACCCGACGACGACGGTCGCCAAGGCGCAGCCGACCACCACGCAGCCGCCGAAGAGCGCGCCGACCACGGCAGCGCCGACGACGACCACCACCGTCAACCCGACGTCCCAGACCGTTCCACCCGACGCCCAGGCCCAGATCAACGCCGTCCACCGCACGCCGCCGAACAGCACCGCGGCACTGATCCAGGCGCTCGGCGCCCTCGAGGAGTTCGGGCTCACCCCCCAGGAAGCGATCAACATCGGCTTCGGACACTTCCCGGTGGCGGGCATGGCGAACTGGTCCGACGACTGGCTGATGCCCCGCTTCACGCCCTCGTTCCACCTGCACCAGGGCAACGACATCTTCGCCGCGGGCGGTACACCGATCCGCGCCGCCTACGACGGCGTGGTCAGCTTCAGCGACGAGCCCGTCGGCGGCAAGGACATCTACCTGCACATGCCCGACGGCACGTTCTTCTTCTGCGCCCACGCCGCTGACTACGCGCCGGGCATCACCAGCGGGCAGACGGTGAAGCAGGGGACGATCCTCGGCACCGTCGGCGACACCGGCGATGCCCAGGGCGGGGCGACGCACTGCCACTTCGAGGTGCATCCCAAGGGCGGCGCGGCCGTCGACCCCAAGTCCACGCTCGACGGCTGGGTCAACGACGCCCTCGCCAACATCTCCAATCTCGTCGCCGCCTACCAGGCCAACGCCCCCAAGGCGGTCGAAGCCGCCGGGTTCATTCGCCGCTTCGACGTCGGCGACCAGGGCATGTTCTCGTCGGCCGGGCGGCCGCCCGCCGGGTCGCTCCTGTGGGCGTCGTCGGTGAACCCGGCGGGGGGCACGCTTCGCCTCGCGCAGGCCGAGGTCGTGCAGGCCGCAGGCGAGATGGACTGGGATCAGCTGCTGGCGGCCGAAGAGCAACGCACGGCCGACTGGCAGCAGGCGCGCACCGAGGTCGTGGCGATCATGCAGCCGCTGATGCCGAAGGCGCTGTCGGCGCTGTTCCCGGCGCCGTCTCCGGGCTTCTGATCGCTAGTCGCGGAAGTTCTTGAACTGCAGGGGGATGCCGAAGTCCTCCCCCTTGAGCGCCGCGATCACCTGCTGGAGGTCGTCGCGCTTCTTGCTCTGGACTCGCAGCTGATCGCCCTGGGTCTGGGAGGACACACCCTTGAGACCGAGGCCCTTGATGAACTTGTTGATCTCCCGTGACTTGGGGTCGTCGATGCCCACGTTGAGGGTGGCGGTCTGACGAACGGTGCCCTTGGCGGCGTCCTCGATGTTGCCGTAGGAGATCGCCTTCAGCGGCACTTCGCGCTTCACGAGCTTCTCCTCGAGCACCTGCACGAGCGCCTTCAGCCGGTCCTCGGTGGAGGAGTGGAGACGGATCTCGTTCTCGGCCAGCTCGAGCTCGGTGCCCGTGTTCTTGAAGTCGAAGCGGTTGGCCACCTCGCGGTGCGCCTGGTCGACGGCGTTGCGAAGTTCCTGCAGATCGACCTCGGAGACGACATCAAAAGTCGGCATACCCAAACGCTAGTTTGGCGCCGACGGGTCGGTGCCCGAGCGGCCAAAGGGAGCAGACTGTAAATCTGCCGGCACAGCCTACGGTGGTTCGAATCCACCCCGGCCCACGCAGGAATTCAGACATTTCCGGTCGAACCCTTTTCTGACATCTGCGTCAGACACTGAGGGGTTCAGGTGAAGTCGTTCCGTCGCGTTTTCGTGTTCGCTGCCGTCCTCGCGCTGGTGGGACTCGCGCTGGGAGGCGCCGCAGCACAAGCCGGCACATCCCTGCCGCTATCTGGCTGCACCTCCGCCACCGACTGGCCGATGTTCGGCCACGATCCGGGCCGCTCGTTCTCCTCGCCCGATGCCTGCATCGGCACCGCCGGAGCGGCAACCCTGCGTCCGAAGTGGTTCTTCAACACGTCGGCGCCCGTGACAGCGCAGCCGGTCGTGGCCGGCGGGACCCTCTACGTCGGGGACTTCACCGGCAAGTTCCACGCCCTCAACGCGGCGGACGGCACCGAGCGCTGGTCCTTCGACATCCACAAGTACGACAACGATCACGCCGACTACTCGGCAATCAGCGACTCGGCGGCCTTCACCACCATCCACGGCCGCCATTTCGTCGTCTTCGGCGGCGGGGCGACGCTGTTCGTCCTCGATGCCGACCACAACGGTGCGCTCGTGAGCTTGCAGTGCCTCGATCGCGTGGACACGACGTGCCAGGGGCTCAGCGGCTACACGACCGAGATCGAGTCGTCACCCGTGTTGGTGCCCAACGGCAACGGCGCGCAGGACATCCTCGTGGGCACCGACGTGAACGAGCACGACCCGTCCGGCCCGACCGGTCTGTACGACGTGACCTTGGCGCCCGACGGCTCGCTCACGCCCAAGTGGCAGTTCGACCCCGAGACGGGCATCACCAACAGTGTTGCCACCACCGGCCACGCCCTTCCTCCGGCTCAGCCTGCGCCCGGGAGCGAGCACGGCTGCGGCGATGTGTGGTCGTCGCCCACCGTTGTCGGTGGTCTTGCTGTGTTCGGCACCGGGAACTGTGACCAGCCCAACGAGGTCACGTCGACAGCAACGAAGCACGTCGAGTCGACCTTCGCGGTTCATGTGAGCGACGGCTCCCTGGCGTGGCAGGCCACGCCCCATACCCCCTACACGTGTGATGCCTCGGGCAACTGCAGTGGGCTCGACCTGGACTTCGGCGCCACCGCCAACGCACTGCCCGCTGCCGCGGGCGCCGCGGTCGGTGAGGGTGGCAAGGACGGCATCTACCACGCCTACAACAGCGACGGGACGCCGGCGTGGCAGACCCAGGTCGCAACCGCATCCGATATCGGCGGGATGATCGGCAGCACGGCGGTCGGCAAGCTGGGCGCGCTGCACAACAACGATCCAGCGGTGTTCGCGGCTACCGCCATCCCGGTCAGCGACATCGACCCGCAGAGCAGCATCCAAAACGACCTGCAGAACCCGAACCAGGCTTTTGGCGTGCACGCAATCGACGCCGTGACACACAAGGTGGTGTGGGACGCACCCGCGGGGCCCGCCTACGGTGCGGCCGTCTACAACAACGGCGTCGTCTTTGTGCCCGACACTTTTACCGACTCCCTGATGGCTTTTGATGCCGACACCGGCGCCATCCTCCGGGTCCAACCGCTCGACGCGCCGCCGTCGTCACCCGTCGCCATCTCCGGCAACTCGCTGTATATGGGCGCGGGAACGACCGAAGGCGGCGCGTCGGTGACCAGTGACCCGACCGCACTTCTCACCGATCCCTCGGGATCAGCGTTCGGCGCGCTCGCTGGGTTCGGCGGCGTGTGGGGGTTCACCACCACGCCATAACGAAGGGTCAGTGGAGGTCGACCCTCCCGACAAGGTTCCGGCCCAAGTTGGTGAACCACACGTTGCCGTCCGGCCCGGTGGTGATGCCGTAGATCTGGCCTGAGCTCGGAACGGGAATGTCCGTGACCACGCCTGTCGGCGTGATGCGGGCGACCCCCTCGACATTGCCGCCGTTCGTGAACCAGAGGTTGCCGTCGGGACCCGTCGTGATGACGCCGGGCGAACTCGAATGCACGGGGAACTCGGTCACGGCGCCCGAAGGCGTGATGCGGCCGACCTTGCCGCCGTTGCCCTCATCGGTGAACCACATGTTGCCGTCGGGGCCCTTGGTGATGCCGAAGGGGATGCTGCCCGGCACGGCAATCGGCGGGAGCAGCGTGCCCGATGGCGTGATGCGGTCGATCTTGGCCCCCTCGGTCTCGGTGAACCAGATGTTCCCGTCCGGTCCGGCCGCCACCCGGTTGGGCTGGGCCGAGCCGGGCACCGTGTATTCGGTGATGACGCCCGCCGGGGTGATGCGGCCGACCTTCCCGGCACCCTCGGTGAACCACAGGTTTCCGTCCGGACCGCGCCCGATGTTCTGGAGGGACGGCTTCGGTGTCGGTACGTCGAACGTCGTGACCGCTCCCGACGAGGTCATGCGTGCGATCTTTCCGTTGTCCGTGGCCTGGTCGAACTCGTTGAACCACATGTTGCCGTCCGGCCCGGCGACCATGCCGTTGGAGGCCCCGATGTTTGGCTGGGAGAACTGCGTCACGGCACCGTTCGGCGTGATGCGCGCCACCTTGCCGAAGAAGAACTCGCTGAGCCAAAGGTTTCCGTCCGGTCCGGCCGCGATGTCTCCTGGCGGGCTCGCGTCGGACGGCAGCGGGAACTCGGTGACGTGCGGTCCCTTCGGGCCCGGCGCCGTGGTAGTCGTCGGCCTCCGCGCCGTGGTCGGCGGCGTGGACCGCGTCGTCGGTGTGTGCGCGGCCACCGGTGCCGTTGTCGGCGTGGTGTCGATCGGTGCGACGGTGCCGAGCGGCGCCACGTTGCCGGACTCGGTCGTC
>JAFAUA010000377.1 GCA_019243595.1 Acidimicrobiia bacterium | reverse complement strand
GGCCTGCTGCAGTGGCAACTACCCGTTGCCGCCTTCGCCTAACCCAATCCGGTCAGGCGCGCAGCTCGGCGACGACGACAGCGACATTGTCCCGACCGCCACGGGACAGCGCCATCCCGACAAGTTCATCGACAACGACGTCGATGCGTTCCGGTCCCGCGGTGATGGTCTCGATGTCGTCGTCGTCGAGCTCCCGGTGCAGGCCGTCGCTGCAGAGCAGCAGCCGGTCGCCCTCCGCGACCTGAATCTCGGTGACGTCGAGCTCTACGTCAGGACCGATGCCGACCGCTCGCGTCAGGACATTGCGATGCGGATGGTCTGCGGCCTCGTCCGTTGTGAGCTCGCCCCGCTCGACAAGCTCGGCCGTCACGGTGTGGTCGTGCGTCAACCTCGTCAGCGACCCGGCACGGGCGAGGTAGGCACGGCTGTCGCCGACGTTGACGACGACGACGGTGCCGTTTTCGGTCAGTCCTGCCGCGCAGAGTGTCGTTCCCATCCCGGCCAGGTCCGAGGTCGACGCCGCCGTCTCCCAGATGATGCGGTTGGCTGCCCGGGCGCCGGCTTTCAGCTCGTCGAGCGAACGTTCGGTGAACGCCGCGTCCATCGCAGACGCGGCGACCGCGGACGCCGTCTCACCGCCGGGCAGCCCTCCAATCCCGTCGGCAACGATCGCCAGACGGTCTGTGCTCACGACCGCGTCTTCGTTGGTCTCGCGAACTCGCCCGATGTCCACCCGGCTCGCCGTTGTCCATCCGGTCATCGGTTGCCCTCCTTGTCGCTTCTCGTCCGCCAGTAGCCCCCGTGCACACTCGATGGCTGCTCGCCGACGGGTTGCGTCGGCCTCGACGCGCGTCACCCATGCATCCAGGTGCTCAGTCGAGGGATCTCGAAGGAACGCCGCGATGTCCGCCAACGGCATGCCCGCGGCGCGCAGCGTGTCGATCAGTTGCGCGTCGCGCAGCTGACCCGGCGAGTAATAGCGGTAGCCGGACCCCGCGTCGACGGCTGCAGGCACCAGTAGCCCTTCGGCCGCGTAGTTCCTGAGTCGTTTCGCCGAGAGACCCGAGTGCTCCGAAAACTCTCCGATCGGCATGAGCTCGTCCACTTCGATGAGGATGAACCCTGTCCGAGGGTGAGAGTCAAGTGTCGATGCGCGCGTTCAGGCCGCCGCCGGCGGCGGTCGCTCGCGCTCCTTTTTCTTGTTTTTCGTGTGTCTCGGATCGTGCGAGCTGACGAACGCCCGCTTTCCCACACCCTCGACCAGGCCCCAGCCCTCCGGGGAACTGGAGGCCTCGACGGCTACTGCTGGCACCACCACAGCAAGAAGACCCTCGCTGGGGTTCGGCTTGTTGGTTCCCGCTGCGCTGGTCGTGGCGACGCTGGGAGGTGCGGGAGTCCGTCACTACGGTCGCTTCGTCGATCGCGATGGCCACTACGTCCCCCGCCGAAGCCCGATAGGGACGGGGCGCACAGAGCGCCCTCTGCGCTCGCGATGATGTTGTTGTGAGTGAGTCGGAACGCGAGTCGATTGGGACGGCGTTTCAGCGATCGCTCGGCCTGCGGTGGGAACGCGGTGGCAGCGAGAAGGCCGTGGCTGTCGTGATGGACATGCGCGATGACCTGCGAGGCCCGGCCGGATCGCTTGAAGGCGGCGTCGTGTCCACGATTGCGGACGTTGCGGGGGCCTCAGCATGCGCGATGTCGGTCGGTGCCTTGGTCGCGACGCAACACATCGCCATCTCGTTCCTTGCTCCCGGGCGCGTCGGGCCGATCCACGCCGAGGGGGTCGTGCTCCGCACCGGCCGCGACGACGCGGTGGCCGAGGTGCGCGTTACCGACCAGGGCAACGAAGATCGGCTGATGGCAGTGGCGCTCGTGACCGTTCGCGTCCTCCGCGACCGCTCTTAGGGCCGGCCGCCGCATCCTCGGCCTCTATGACGCTTCGTCGACCTTCTTGGCGAAGTCGAGAAAGAGTTCCACGGCCTTGTCGGTTCGTCCGACGAGGAAGTGGTCGGCGCCCTTGACGATCTCCACGTCGGTGTTGGTCCACGACGAGAGGATGGGCTTGGCCGACGAGGGCGACCGGAACTGGTCGTGCTCGGGGACGGCGACGAGTTTGGGCCGAGTGTCGGTCGCCGCCGCGTAACCACCGTCTCGCCGCAGCGGCGGCGCCACCGCGAACCAGGCCGTCAACCTCTCGTCCACCACCGAAAGGGAAGTATCCGCACCGAACGACCAACCGGCAAGCACGAACGGCAGGCCCTCGGTGATGGGATGCAGGACGTCGATGGCACCGACGATGTCGTGGCGCTCGCCGCGGCCATCCTCGAATTGACCCTCCGAGCCTTCGACACCCCGGAAGTTGAACCGCAAGGCGGCGACGCCGGCGGCCGGCAGTGCGGCGAAGAGCGCGCTGATGACGATCGACTTCATGCTCCCGCCGTACTGGGGGTGCGGGTGCGCGAGCACGGCCGCCGCCCACGGCTGATCGGGAATGTTCAGCTCACCGACAAGCTTCAGGCCGTCCGTGCTTTTGAACAGCACGCGTTCAACGTTCACCGCGCCGGACGCTACTTTCGATGCCGTGCCCGCCGGCGACTCCAAGCAGCCGATCAAGATGCAGTCTGACCGCGTCCTGGTCCAGATCCCGGGCGCGGACGGCGAGCGCAAGTCGCGCGGCGGCATCCTCATCCCCGCCACCGCCCAGCTGTCGAAGCGGCTGGTCTGGGCGGAGGTCGTCGCGGTTGGACCCCACGTCCGGGGCGTCGAGACCGGCGACAGCGTGCTGTTCAACCCCGAGGACCGCTACGAGGTCGAGGTTCGCGGCGAGGAGTACCTGATCCTGCGCGAACGCGACATCCACGCCGTGGCGTCCGAACGCATCGAGGGCGGCACCGGGCTTTACCTGTAGGCCTCATACCATGGAGCCATGCCCACCGCCACGCCGATCGGGATCAACGAGCACGACCTGAGCACGGTCGAGTTCAACGCCGACGGTCTGGTGCCGGCGATCGTCCAGGAGCAGGGGTCCGGCCAGGTTCTGATGCTCGGATGGATGAACGAAGAGGCGCTGCGCCGCACGCTCACCAGCGGGCGGAGCTGGTTCTGGAGCCGCTCCCGCCAGGAGTACTGGTGCAAGGGCGAGACCTCGGGCGACCGGCAGTGGGTACGGGAGGCGTACTACGACTGCGACGGCGATGCCGTGCTTCTCGTGGTCGAGCAGGAGGGGCGAGGCGCGTGCCACACCGGCGAGCGCACCTGCTTCTACCGCGCCTTCGGGGCTCCCGATGCTCCAGCCCAGTAGGGACGACTTCCGCGCCCTCGCCCAGGGGCACACGGTTGTGCCCGTATGGCGGGAGCTGCTCGCCGATCTGTCGACGCCGGTCTCCGCGTTTCTGCGTGTCGTCGGCGACGAGCCCGGGTTCCTGCTCGAGTCTGTCGACCACGGCGGACGGTGGGGACGGTTCTCGTTCATCGGCCGGCGCCCGGCGGCCACGATCGTCGCCCGTAACGGCCACATCGATGTCGACGCCACGATCCCGGACAGCATCCCGCTCGACCGGGGCGTGCTCGCCGCGCTCGAGGGCATGCTTGCGCACTACCGCGCCCCGGTGATCCCCGAGCTTCCGCCGCTGCACAGCGGCATCGTCGGCTACCTCGGTTACGACATCGTGCGCGAGGTCGAGCGTCTGCCCAACGCGCCGGCCGACGACCTCGGCCTGCCCGATGCCGTGATGTCGGTGATCGGCGACATCGCCGCCTACGACCACTTCAACCAGCGCGTGTTCGTGATCGCCAACGCGTGGATTCCCGACGGGGCGAGCACCGCGGACCTCGACCGCGCCTACGACGAAGCCGTCGCCCGTCTCGACGCCATCGCCGACGACGGGGCGCGCCCGATGGCCGAGCCGGTGGTGGAGCCGCCCGACCGGAATGATCCGCTGCCCGAGGTTCGGTCCACGATGGGCACGGCGTCGTACTGCGACGCGGTCGAGGCGGCTAAGGAGTACATCCTCGCCGGTGACATCTTCCAGGTCGTGCTCGCCCAGCGCTTCGATCTCGACCTGGGCGCCGACCCCTTCGACGTGTACCGCGTGCTGCGCCAGGTCAACCCGAGCCCGTACATGTACTTCCTACGCCACCCCGAGGTCAGCGTCGTGGGATCGTCGCCGGAGCCGATGGTGCAGCTGCTCGACGGGCGTGTGATCTCCCGTCCCATCGCCGGTACCCGCCCCCGAGGCGCCACCGAGACCGACGACCGCCGCCTGGCCGCCGAGCTCAGCGAGCATCCCAAGGAGCTGGCCGAGCACGTGATGCTCGTCGACCTGGCCCGCAACGACGTGGGCCGGGTCGTGAAGTTCGGCACCGAGAAGGTCGACGAGCTGATGACCCTCGAGCGCTACAGCCACGTCATGCACCTCACGTCGCAGGTCTCCGGCGAGCTGGTCGACGGCAAGGGCCCGATCGACGTGCTGCGCGCCACGCTCCCCGCCGGCACCGTGTCCGGCGCTCCCAAGGTGCGGGCCATGGAGATCATCGACGAGCTCGAGCCGACCAAGCGCGGTCCCTACGCCGGCGTCGTGGGGTACTTCGACTTCTCGGGCAACCTCGACACCGCCATCGCCATCCGCACCATGTTCGTGGCGCCCGACGGCAGAGCGTCCGTGCAGGCGGGCGCAGGCATCGTCGCCGACAGCGACCCTGAAGCCGAGGACGCCGAGTGCAAGGCCAAGGCCGCAGCCCTTCTGGCTGCCGTTCCCGCGGCCCGCCGCATGCGCCGGAGGCCGGCGCTTGCCTGACCTCACCGATGACTACTGGGCCCTGCGCAAGGATGCGGGCGCCGTGTGGCTACCCAGGGACTTCCTCAGCGTCGAGGGCCCCGACGCCCAGTCCTTTCTGCAGGGCCAGCTGAGCCAGGACATCGACGCCCTTGTCGACGGGGCGTCGACGTGGTCGTTCCTCCTGCAGCCGCAGGGCAAGGTCGACGCCTTCCTGCGCGTCACCCGTCTGGGTGAGCGACTCGTGCTCGACACCGACGCCGGATGGGGCGACGCCGTGAGGGCCCGCCTCAACCGCTTCAAGCTGCGCATCAAGGCCGACGTCGAGGCCCTCGAGTGGCGCTGTCTCGCCGTGCGTGGTCCGACGGCGCACAGCGCGGCGTCGGGTGCCGATGCCGACTGGCCGGGTCTTCGCGGCGTCGATCTGCTTGGTGCGGCGCCCGCAGTGCCCGATGGTGTGCGCGTGTGCGACCTCGACGCGTACGAGGCGGTACGCATTGAGGCGGGCGTCCCGGTGATGGGCCGCGAGATCGACGAGAACACCATCCCCAACGAAACCGGCGTCGTCGACCGGGCCGTCAGCTTCACCAAAGGTTGCTACACGGGTCAAGAGCTGGTGGCCCGCATCGACTCGCGAGGCGGCAACGTGCCCCGCCACCTCCGTGGTGTCGTCGTCGGCACCAATGTCGTGCCGCCCGCGGGCGCCAGGGTCGTGGCCGACGGCAAGCAGGTTGGCGCCCTCACCAGCGTGGCCGAGTCGTTGGAGCGCCGAACGCCGGTCGGACTCGCCTACGTCGGGCGTGCCGTCGAACCGCCGGCCGAGGTCATCCTCGAATGGGACGGCGGATCGGCGCCGGCCCGCGTCGAAGAGCTCCCGCTCGTCGCCTGACCAAATGAAGCGCCCGGCCGCCATCGTCCTTCTCGCCGTCCTGGCCAGCGGGCTGC
>JAFAUA010000295.1 GCA_019243595.1 Acidimicrobiia bacterium | reverse complement strand
AGAGCATCGGCACGGCGTCGATCACGCTTGCCCCTCGCCCACCTGCAGCCCAGTAGCAAGAGAGAGGACAGCCATGACCGCAGTGATGGAGGGCGTCCGCATCCTCGAAGTAGCGGAGCACACGTTTGTGCCCGCGGCGTCGGCCCTCCTGGCCGACCTCGGCGCCGAGGTGGTCAAGATCGAGCACGTCGAACGGGGCGACGCCATGCGCGGCCTGGCGGCCAGCGGCACCGTCTCGCTCGGAGGCGACGTGCACGTACTGCTGGAGCACTCGAACCGAGGAAAGCAGAGCCTTGGGCTCGACCTCACGGCCGACGACGGCCTCGACATCCTCTACAAGCTGGCGGCCACGTGCGATGTCTTCCTCACCAACAAGCTCCCGTCGGTGCGTACGAAGCTGAGGGTCGACCTCGACGACATCCGTGCCCACAACCCAGACATCATCTACGTGCGTGGCACCGGCCAGGGCGAGCGCGGTCCCGACGCCGACAAGGGGTCGTACGACCAGCTGTCGTACTGGCTGCGGACGGGGATCGCCATGGGTGTGAAGCAGCACGACAACGTGCCGCCCCCACCGGCGCCCGCCTTCGGCGACTCGATCGGCGCCATGAACATCGCGGGGGCGATCATGGGCGCCCTCTACTACCGGGAACGCACCGGCAAGGCGACCACAGTCGACGTTTCGCTGCTCCACTCCGGCCTGTGGTCGATGGGGGCGGCGATGGCGCTGTCGCTGCAGTTCGGACGGGGCTGGACGCCGCCACCGCCCGGCCGCACGCTCTTCAACCCCCTTGTGACGACGTACCGCACCAAAGACGATCGGTGGATCGGCCTCTGCTGTCTGCAGGCGGCCAAGTACTGGCCCGACGCCTGCCGGGCGGTCGGACGGCCGGAGCTGGCCGACGACGAGCGCTTCGCCGACACCGAGTCGATCACCGCCAACGCCAACGTCGGGTGTGAGCTGCTCGAGGAGGCCTTCGCCGAGCACACACTCGAGGAGTGGCGGGAGCGCCTGGCCGACTTCTCGGGTCAGTGGGCGGTCGTGCAGGACACGCTGGAGTCGGCCGCCGATCCGCAGTCGGTCGCCAACGACTACGTCATGGACTGCGCCAACGCGGCCGGCATCAAGTTCCAGCTGGTGACCGCGCCGATGGTCTACGACGGCGAGGCGGCACCGCCGAAGCGGGCGCCGGACTTCAACGAGCACGGCGACGCCATCCTCGAAGGCCTCGGCCTCGACACGGACGCCATCCTCGACCTCAAGGTGCGAGGCGTCGTCGCGTGACGCTCACCAGCGGAAGCGACGTCTACTACGACCCCTACGACTTCGAGATCGACGCCGACCCGCACCCGGTGTGGAAGCGGCTGCGCGACGAGGCTCCGCTCTATTACAACGACAAGTACGACTTCTACGCCCTGAGCCGCTGGGAGGATGTGGAGCCGGCGCTCGTCGACTGGACCACCTACCGGTCGGGCAAGGGGTCGGTGCTCGAGCTCATCAAGCAGAACCTCGAGCTGCCGCCGGGGATCATCCTCTTCGAGGACCCACCCATCCATGACATCCACCGGGGCCTGCTCTCGCGCGTCTTCACCCCGAAGAAGATGAACGCCATCGAGCCCAAGGTGCGCGAGTTCTGCGCCCGCTCTCTCGACCCGCTCGTCGACGCCGGCGGATTCGACTTCATCGCCGACCTCGGTGCCCAGATGCCGATGCGCACGATCGGCTTCCTCCTCGGGATTCCAGAGGAGGACCAGGAGTCGATCCGCGACCGGCTCGACGCCGGCCTACGCCTCGACGAGGACGGGGCGCCCAGGCCCCCGACCATTGAGGCGAGCGAGATCTTCGCCGCGTACGTCGACTGGCGCGTCGACCATCCGTCCGACGACCTCATGACCGAGCTGCTCAGGGCCGAGTTCGAGGACGAGACGGGAACGACGCGCCGGCTGACGCGCGACGAGATCCTGCTCTACGTCAACATGCTCGCCGGCGCCGGCAACGAGACGACGACGCGGTTGGTCGGCTGGACAGGGAAGCTGCTCGCCGAGCATCCAGACCAGCGACGTGAGCTCGTTGAAGACCGCTCGCTGATTCCGCGTGCGATCGAGGAGCTGCTGCGCTACGAGGCGCCGTCGCCGGTGCAGTCCCGGTACGTGGCCCGCGACGTCGAGGCGCACGGCCAGACGGTGCCGGAGGGGAGCGTGATGGTGCTGCTGAACGGGAGCGCCAACCGCGACGAACGCCACTTCGACGACGCCGACCGGTTCGACATCCACCGGGACATCAGCCACCACCTGAGCTTCGGCTACGGCCTCCACTTCTGCTTGGGCGCGGCGCTGGCCCGCCTGGAGGGCCGCGTAGCGCTCGACGAGGTGCTCAAGCGCTTCCCGGAATGGGAAGTCGACTGGGAGCACGCCAAGATGGCCCGCACATCGACGGTGCGCGGTTGGGAGTCGTTGCCGGTGCGGACCGGCTGAGAGGGGAGAGAGATGGGTCTGTTCGATGCCTTCAGGTACGACGGCAAGCGGGTGCTCGTCGTCGGCGGTGCCACCGGCATGGGTGCCGCGACCGCCGAGGTCGTGAAGGACGCCGGCGCCGAGGTGATCGTCATGGACCGCGCCGAGGTCACCCTCGACGGTGTCAAGGCCATCAGCCTCGACCTCTCCGACAAGGCGTCGATCGAGCGGGCTGTAGAGGAGTGCGGCAGGCCCGTCCACGCTCTCTTCTCGTGCGCGGGCGTCGCCGACGGGACTCCGGGCATCGAGCGCATCAATTTCATCGGTCACCGCTATCTCATCGAGCGGTTGCTGGCCGGTGACATGCTTCCGAAGGGGTCGGCGATCGGCATGATCTCCTCGGCCGCGGGCATGGGCTGGGAGAACAACCTCGACGAGCTCCATGAGTACCTCGACATCACCGACTTCGACGCCGCGACCAAGTGGGCGGTGGACAACAACCACGCCGACTACCTGTGGAGCAAGAAGACCATCAACATGTACGTCGCCCGCGAGGCGTACCGGTTGCTGAAGAAGGGCGTGCGGATCAACGCCATCATGCCGGGGCCGACCGACACGCCTCTTGCACGCGCCAACGAGGAGATGTGGCTCGGGTTCGGCAAGGACTACCGGGCCGACGTCGGCATTGAGGCGTCGCAGCCGATCGAGCAGGCCTACGCCCTGGTCTTCCTCTGCAGCGAGGCGGCCGGCGGCATCACTGGCATCACGATGATCACCGACGCCGGTTACTTCGCCGCTGGCGTGACGGGCACGTTCGCCTCCGCCAAGGAGGCCATCGGCTTCCTTCGCAGCTTCTGAGCGCCGAGCCTCGACGCTCGCTCCTCGCGCAGGGCCTCCGTGGGCTGCGCGTCCTCGGGCCGCGTCGGATCGCGCTCGTCGTTGCCTTCTCGTTCCAGAAGGCCTGGCTCGACTTTCGCTACGCGCCGAAGCGGCCTGACTGGGAAGCCGGCGGGGTCGCCCCGGGCGCCAGGCGCGCAGTCGCACCCGTCGACGGCGGTGTCACTGTCGAGTTCGAGTCGGCGAGCGTCGAGGTCGTCTTCCTCGCGGCCGACGTGGTGCGGGTGACGTGGCAGCCCGGCGTCCTGCCCGTCCCCTTCGCCATCGCCCGCCAGACATGGCCGGCGCCTGACATTCAGCTCGACGTCACCGACGAGCGTGTCGTCGTGACGACCAGCGAGCTGCGCTTGACGATCGACGACGCGGGCGGCGTCGAGGTCACGGACCACGACGGCCGCCTCCTCCGCCAAGACGAGCCTCCGCGACGCCACGGCCCGGGCTGGGCGGCGCGCTGGGCGATCGCCGAGGGAGACCGCGTCCACGGGCTGGGCGAGCGGGCCGCCGCCTTCGACCTCCGGGGCGGCAGCTATCAGCTGTGGAACAAGGGCCCGGGCGGGCACTACACGACCGGTCACGACCCGCTGTATCTCGGCATACCCGTGCTCACGACGATCGGCACCGACGGCTCGAGCCTGGTGTTTTTCGAGAACTCGTACCGGGCGACCGTCGACCTTGGTACCGGTGGCGAGGCTCGGTTCGAGGGCGGCGCCCTCCGTTACTACGTGATCCCGGGTCCTCCGGACCTGGCCCTGACTCGTTACACCGAGCTCACCGGTCGACCGCCGATGCCGCCGCGGTGGGCACTCGGCTACCACCAGTCGCGTTGGGGCTACGGCACCGCCCAGGCGGTTCGCGACGTTGTCGATGGATTTGCTGCTCACGACCTGCCGCTCGCGGCCATGCACCTCGACATCGAGGTGATGGACCGCTACCGCGTCTTCACGTTCGACCCGCACAACTTCGCTGACCCCCGCGCACTTATCGCCGAGCTCGAAGAGCGGGGTGTCAAGGTCGTGTCGATCATCGACCCCGGCGTCGCCCGAGGGAAGGGCTTCGACGTCTTCGCAGAGGGCGAGAACGCCGACGCCTTCTGCCGGATGCCGACCGGCCGGTTGGCACCGGCGGTCGTGTGGCCCGGACGGGCTGCGGTTCCGGACTTCACGGCGGACAAGGCGCGGCGGTGGTGGGCCGGTCAGTACAAGCGGCTTACCGATTTCGGCGTGGCCGGCGCGTGGCACGACATGAACGAGCCCACCGCGATCTCCCTCATCGGCGGCTCGAATCCGCCTCTCGGGATGCGCCACGACATGGACGGCCGGGGCGGCGACCACGCCGAGGCCCACAACATCTACGGCTTGCTCATGGATCGGGCCGGTCACGAAGCGCTGGCGCAGCACCGGCCCGGCCGCCGGCCGTTCGTGCTCAGCCGGGCCGGCTGGGCGGGCGTGCAGCGCTGGGCCTGGTCCTGGACGGGTGACACCGAGACCGCGTGGTCCGCCCTGCGTCAGACCATCCCGACCGTGCTCGGCCTCGGCCTGTCGGGTCTGCCGTACACCGGCCCGGACATCGGCGGCTACCACGGCTCTCCCGACGCCGAGCTCTACGTGCGCTGGTTCGAGCTGGCGACGTTCCTGCCGTTCATGCGTACGCACTCGTCCGAAGACAGCGATCCCCGG
>JAFAUA010000289.1 GCA_019243595.1 Acidimicrobiia bacterium | reverse complement strand
GGCCTGGGCGAACGTGGCGCCGGCCACGTAGCCCGGATAGCCGTTGCGCACGGTGTCGGCTCCCGACACGAACTGGATGTCGGTCCAGTCGAGCCCGGCGTCCTTCAACGCCTCCTGGGCGGCGACGACCCCGTACTCGACGAAGTTTTTTCCCCACTTGCCCCACGGGTGCATACCCACACCCAGGACGGCGACTTCGGGAACGCCCATCAGGCGACCACCTTCCACTTCCAGACGACGTGGTCGCCCGCGTCGTCGGTGAACAGCGTCGACAGCACCAGTTCCACCTCGGCGCCGACCTTCAGCCCGTCGGCCCCACCCTCGACCTGACCGAGCACCACCAGCTTCTCGTCGGCCAGCTCGACCGCGGCGACGGAGTACGGCTCGAAGGGATCGGGGCTGACGTACGGCGCCGGCGGCGCGTAATGGTTGGTCGTGTAGGACCACACCCGCCCGCGGTTGCTCAGCTCGACGTCTTCGAACGACGTGCCGTCACACGATGGGTTCCGGCAGGCAATCGACGCCTTCGGGAAGAACACCGTGCCGCAAGACGTGCACTTGTTGCCGACGAGCCGCGGGTTCGCCTCGTCCATGGTGAACCAGCCTTCGACGGCCGGCACCTTCACGTCACTCATGCCCCCAACCTCTCCAACACCTCGTCTGCCTCCTTGATGATCCTCGTGATCAGCTCGGCCACCGTCGGGAGCTCGTCGATCAGTCCGACGACCTGGCCGCTGGCCATCACGCCCAGGTCCGGCCGGCCGTCGACCATGGCCTTCTTCAACAGCATCGGCGTGTTGGCGGCCATCACGACCTGACTCCAGTTCAGGTCCTGGGCCTTCTTCATGGCCAGGCCCTCCTGCACGATCTCCCGCCAGGGCTGGCCCGACAGCCGCTGGAACCCGACCGCGTTCTTCAGCGCCCGGGGCAGCGCCGTCGCCCGGCCCGCGCCCTCGAGGTGCTCGACGAACGACGTGCGCAGCACGCGGTGGGGCCAGCCGTCGACCTGGGTCGTGACGACCGTGTCGTTCACTGTCTTGCCGAGGTACACGTCCTTCACCGCCTGCGGCACCTGGGAGTCACGCGTCAGCAGGAACCGCGTCCCCATCGCGATCCCGGCCGCGCCGTAGGCGAGCGCGGCCACCAGCCCGCGGCCGTCGAAGAAGCCGCCCGCGGCGATGACCGGGATGTCGACGGCGTCGACGACCTGCGGCAACAACAACGTCGTCGGGACCGAGCCGGTGTGGCCGCCGCCCTCGCCACCCTGGACGAGCACGGCGTCGACGCCCCACTCGGCGACCTTCTCGGCGTGGCGCTTGGCACCGATCGACGGGATCACGGCGACCCCGCCGTCCTTGAGCCGCTGCACCAACTCCTTGCGCGGCGCCATGGCGAACGACGCCACGCGCACGCCCTCCTTCACCAGCAGGTCGCACCGGTCGACGATGTCGGGTTGGTCCGCCCGCAGGTTGACGCCGAAGGGACGGTCGGTGCGGTCCTGCAGCTCCTTGAGCGCAACCCGCAGCTCGTCCATGTCCATGACCGCGGCCGCCAGGATGCCCAGGCCCCCGGCGTTGGCCGTCGCGGCCGTGAGCTCGGGCCCCGACACCCAGCCCATGCCCGTCTGGACGATCGGATATTCGACGCCGGCCAGCGCGCACAGCCGGGTCTGCAAAGCGTCCTTCAAGCCTTGACCTCGGTGTCGCGCAGCGATTGTGGATCGATGACCTCGCGGATGAGCCGGAGCTCCTCGTCGGTCGGCATCCGGGTCTCGGGTACGTCGCCATTCACCTGGAGCTCGAAGCCCGTCGCCGACTGCACCTCATCGACCGTCACACCCGGATGGACGGACCGCACCCGCATCGAGTGGTCGGGCGTGTCGAAGTCGAACACGCCGAGGTTCGACACGACGACGCGGATCTCGTGCACGGCGGCACTCGCCGGTACACGGTCGTAGCCCACGCCCGAGACGAAGTCGACCCTCTCGACGAACGCCCGCGGCGAGTGATTCGGGATCCAATAGCTGGTCGTGTGGTTGACGGTGTTGCCCGGCGCGCCCCGCACACCCAGCAGCATGGCCTTGGGCTTCTCCCACAGGCCGATGCAGGCGATGTTCTGGTTGCCGAAGCGGTCGACCTGCGTGGCGCCCATCATCACGTGCCGGCGTCCCCACCAGAGCAGGTCGAACATCTTGCCGAACGGCAGCCAGCCCTCGACAACCTTCGGGAAGTCGGCAGGAGCGCCGACCGGCAGGGGCTCGGCGATCACCAGAGCATCACCGTCGGTCAGGACCAGGTCAGGCGAGAACGTGAGCGCCGCCAGCCGCGCCCCGACCGTCGGCACGGTGCCGATGGGACTGGCGACGATCTCGCCGTCGCCGCGCCACGCCTCGGCACAGGCGATGGCGCACACCTCGGCCCGAGACGCCGCCGTCAAGACATCTCCAACCACTTCGGACCGAACTCCTCCCACGGCGTGGTGGCGTACTCGCGCTGCAGCTCCTCGTCGCGTGCGTAGTCCGGTGCGCACGATGTGAACCGCGCCCCGCCCGGCGCCTCGATCACGCCGTCGGTCATCATGCGGTTGATCTTCAGCGTCTGCTCCGAGCCCTCTTTCAACAGGTCGGCGGTGTCGACGATGCGCTCGCAGCTCATGAACCGCCGCTTCGCGGCCATGCAGAACAGGTCGTCGAAGAACCAGTCGGGACCGAGGTACTGCCCGTTGCCGCGAGCGTCGGCCCGGTTGGCGTGGATGATCGCCACGTCCAACGGCAGCGCCGGCATGGCGACCAGCTCCTCGGACTCGTCGTATGGCGAGCGGACCGTCTTCAACGACGGATTCACGTCCATCACAGACGACCCGATGCCCGCGCGGCACGGCAGGAACGAGACGCGCATCGCCGCCGCCTTGAGGCCCCACTGGAGCATCCCCTCGTCGACTTCCATGGCCTCGATCGCGCCGCTCTGGCGGGCCGACCGGAAGTGCGGTTCGAGGGGGATCGAATCCAACGACACGAACCCGTAGACGACCTTCTTCACCTTGCCGGCCGCGCACAGCATGCCGACGTCGGGCCCGCCGTAGGAGACGACCGTCAGGTCCCGCACCGGGGACTTCAGGATCTCGCGGAGGATCGTCATCGGCTTGCGGCGCGAACCCCAACCGCCGATGCCGATCGTCATCCCGTCGCGAAGCTCGGCGGCGACCTCGGACTCGGTTGTCCGCTTGTCTCCCACGTCAGTCCGACTTCTGGACGAAGGCGTCCCGGGCCCGGTCGCCCTCGCCGGCCAGGTTGAGCTCGAAGGTGAAGCCCTGCTCGAAGCGGTAGCTGCGCTTCACGTCGACAGGATCGATCCCGTTGAGCGATTCCTTGGCCGCCCTGATCACCGTCGGGCTCTTCTCGGCGATGGCCCGGGCCACCTCGAGGGCGGTGTCGCGGAGCTTGTCCCGGCCCACGACCTTCAGCACCGAGCCGTAGTGGTGCAGCTCTTCGGCGGTGATCGTCTCGGCCAGGTACACCATTGCCCGCATGCGGTGCTGGGGCACGAGGCGGGCCAGGTGGGTCGCCGCCCCCAAGGCGCCCCGGTCGACCTCCGGCAGTCCGAAGGTGGCGTCGTCGGCCGCCACGATCACATCGGCATTGCCCACGAGACCGATGCCCCCGCCGAGACAAAAGCCGTGCACCGCGGCGATCACCGGCACCGCACACTCGTAGACGGCCGCGAACGCCGCGTAGCAACCGCGGTTGGCCCCGACCAGGGCGTCGAACCCCTCGGTGGCCTGCATCTCTTTGATGTCGACGCCGGCGTTGAAGCCGCGACCCTCAGCGCGCAATACGACCACGTGCACGGCTGGATCGTCGCCGAGACCGCGCACGGTGTCGGCGAGGTCGAACCACCCCTTGACCGGCAGGGCGTTCACCGGCGGGTAGTCGACGATGACCTCGGCGATCCCCTCGTCGACCGTGTGCGAGAGACCCAAGACGAACTTTCTGATGGGCTGTTAGATTTCTCGGCCACCGTAGTCCGAGAGGCCTCCCATTGCCCCACCCATTGGACTTCAGCGGCAAGTCAGTGATCGTCACCGGCGGCTGCCGTGGCATCGGCCGTGGCATCGCCATCCGCTTCCTCGAGGCAGGGGCGGGAGTGGTCGTCTGTTGCCGTCACGAGCCCGACACGCTTCCGAGTGCCGACGGCCGCGAGGCGGTCTTCGTCGCCGCCGACGTGCGCGACCCCGACGAGTGCGAGCGCGTCGTCAACGTGGCCGTCGAGCGCCTCGGCCGCCTCGACGTCGTGGTGAACAACGCCGGGGGGGCGCCGCCTGCGGAGGCGGCGACGGCGTCGCCGCGCTTCTCGGAGGCCGTCATCAGGCTCAACCTGCTCGGCGCCCTCCACATGGCCCAGCACGGCAACGCGGTCATGCAGCAGCAAGACGGCGGAGGGAGCGTCGTCAACATCGGCAGCGTCAGCGGGATGCGCCCGTCCCCCGGCGCCGCGGCCTATGGCGCCGCCAAGGCCGGCCTCATCAACCTCACGAGGACCCTCGCCATGGAGTGGGCACCCAAGGTCCGGGTCAACTGCGTGACGCCCGGCCTGGTCCGAACCGAGGATGCCGAGGCCCACTACGGAGACGAGGAGTCCCAGGGGCGGGTGGCGGCCACCGTGCCCCTCGGTCGCATGGCCACGCCAGCCGACATCGCCGACGCCTGCCTGTTCCTGGCCTCGGACCTGTCGGGGTTCACCACCGGTGCCAATCTGGTCCTCGACGGCGGCGGCGAGCGCCCGCCCTATCTCGACGCCGTCGACCGCCCCTGAGCGCACCGCGGGGCCAAACCGTCGAAGCTCCCGTTGTGGATAAAGGGCCCTCCTGGGCACATTGTCCAGGACTAGTCACATTTGGCTACGGCCAAACGGCCCACGTGAGCCATGGGCAGAGACTCACGTTCTCCACAAAATGACGAAGTGCCCAGCGCGGCGCCGGTCCGGCAACGTCCCGAGGAGATCCTCGCCCAGACCTTGACCGCGCCACCGCATCCGGAGGCCACCGACGAGTGGTCGTCCCGGGGGCGGCGCGTCTTCCTCATCGTGATGGCGGTCGCCGGCGTGCTCCTCGTGGTCGCCGGCCTGCTCGTGACCAAGGAGCTGGCGCCCGGCCCGGGAAACCCGGCCCCGCTCGAGACCGGTCCCGGCAACGGCCTGGCCGGTCAGCTCCTCAAGTCGGGCGAAGAGGCGCCGCCGTCGACCCAGTCGCCGAGCGGGGTGATCGCACTTCCCCTTTCGGTGACGCCGACGACCCGTGCCGCCTCCGCCGGGCCCAATCAGACGCCGGGCGAGGCCCCGTCGACGGCGCCTCTGGTGAAGGACAACAGCACCCCGCCGACCACGACGGTGCCCCACGCCACCACGACCACGGTGCCCTGCGCCGGCCTCATCGGCCAGAGCCTCCAGAGCACGCAGCTGCTGCCCTGCCGGGCGGGGACCGGGCTACCGCTCCCCTAGCGACCGCTCCCTAGCGGTCGCGCATCACCAGGTAGTCGAACGAGCGGGACTGGGCGCGGCTCAGAGCGAGCTGACCGAAGGTGTACGTGGGCATGGGCCCGGCGACGATCGAGCCGATGGCCTCCCGAACGGTCCTCGTCGACCACGACGCCATGAAGCCGGCCGACACCGCGGCGGTGATCAGACCCAGCGCCTCCATCGTCTGCTGCTGGACAGTGGCGACCAGCCCCAGCCCCAGGGCGAGGACGGCGAGCGCCAAGCCCGTCGACCGGGCCAGCCTCGGCACCACGAAGGCGGGCATCGGGGCGGCGCACGCCAGCCCCAACGCCACCAACCAGACGTTCTCCGGAGGCTGCCCCAGCCGCGTCACCAGATCTCCGACCCAACCCAAGTCTCCCATGGACCGTGTATTCGACGCGCCCTGCGCGTTCTCCTCGCCGCTACGGGTGCTGGGAGGACACGGACACGACCTCGCCGGTCATGTACGTGGAGTAGTCGCTGGCCAGGAAGACGATGACGTTGGCGACCTCCCAGGGCTCGGCCGACCGGCCGAACGCCTCGCGGGTCACCAGCTCCTCGAGGGTCTCCTGATCGATGGCCCGGTTCAGGAACGGGTGCATCGCCAGGCTCGGCGCCACGGCGTTGACCCGGATGCCCGACGGCGCAGCCTCGACGGCCGCGCACCGGGTGAGCGCCATGACCCCGGCCTTGGCCGCCGCGTAGTGGGCCTGGCCGACCTGGGCCCGCCAGCCGAGCACCGAAGCGTTGTTGACGATCACGCCCGAACCCTGGGGGATCATGTAGCGAAGGGCGGCGCGGGTGCAGCGGAAGGTGCCGGTGAGGGTGACGTCGAGCACGGCGCCCCACTGTTCGTCGGTCATGTCGACCAACGGCACGGTGCCGCCCAGCCCGGCGTTGTTGATCATCACGTCGAGGCGCCCGAGCTTGTCGATGACCCCATCGAACATCGCCTGCACGTCGCTCTCGACCGTCACGTCGCACGGCACCGCGGTGACGCCGCCGAGCTGCTCGGCGGCGTCGAGCAGGCGGCGTTCGTGCTTGTCGGCGATGGCGATCGTCGCCCCCTCCTCGACACAGCGCTTGGCGGTGGCGAACCCGATCCCGGTGCCGGCGGCGGCCGTGACGAGCACGGTCTTGCCGGTCAGAAGACCACGGCTCTCCGGGTAGGGCGGCGTCTGCGTCATGGGGCGGGCTTCGGCTCCGACGGAAGGCCCAGCGCCCGCTCGCCGACGATGTTGCGCTGGATCTCGCTGGAACCCGCGTAGATCGTGTCGGCCCGGCTGAACAAGAACATCCACTGCAGCGGTGCGCCGTGCAGCGTCGCACCCATGCCCTGTACGTCCATCGCCAAGTCGCCGAGCTGGCGATGCCACTCCGACCAGAACAGCTTGTTGATCGACGCCTCGGGCCCCGGCTCCCCGTCGCGCAGCGTGCGGAGGTTGTGGAAGCGCATCACGCGCAGCCCGGTCCATGCCCGCACCAGCCGGTCGCGGACCACGGGGTCGTCGATCGCGCCGTTGGCACGCGCCGACTCGACGATCTCCGCGAGCTCGCGTTCGAAGCCGATTTGCTGGCCGAAGTACATCGTGCCCCGCTCGAACGCCAGCGTTCCCATGGCGACGCGCCAGCCGCCGTTGACCTCCCCCACGATGTTCTCGACCGGCGTGCGTGCCCCGTCGAAGAACACCTCGTTGAACTCCGAAGACCCGGTGACCTGCACGATCGGACGGATCTCGATGCCGGGCTGGCCCATGGGGCACAGCAGATAGGAGATCCCCCGGTGGCGGGGCGCCGATCGGTCGGTGCGGCACAGAACGAAGATCCAATCCGCCCAGTGGGCCAGCGAGGTCCACACCTTCTGACCGCTGATGACCCACTCGTCGCCGTCACGCTCGGCCACGGTCTTGAGGTTCGCCAAGTCGGAACCGGCGTCGGGCTCTGAGTAGCCCTGGCACCACAGCTCGGTGGCGTTGACGATCGGCGGCAGGAATCGCTTGCGCTGCTCGTCGGTGCCGAAGGCGATGATCGTCGGGCCGATCAGGCCCTCGCCGAAGATGCCGACGCGGCCCGGCGCCTGCGCCCGGGCGTACTCCTCGTGGAAGACCACCTGCTGGGTGACGGTTGCGCCGCGGCCGCCGTACTCCTTGGGCCAGCCGATGCACGTCCAGCCGTCGGCCGCCAGGTGCCGCTCCCATGCCAGACGGGCGTCGAAGCCTTCCTCCTCACGACCCGGTCCGCCCAGCCCGCGCGCCTCCGCGAACTCGCTCGTGAGGTTGCTCTCGAGGTACTCGCGGACCTCGCGCCGGAACGCCTCGTCCTCGTCGGAGAAGCGGAGGTCCATTACTTCTTCAGCTCGTCGCGGAGCTGGTACTTCAGGACCTTGCCGGCCGCGTTGAGCGGAAGGGCGTCGACGACCTCGACGCGGCGGGGCACTTTGTAGTTGGCCATGTGCTCCCGGCACCAGGCGATGAGGGCGTCGGAGTCGACGCTGTGGCCCGCCTTGGGGACGATGAAGGCGGCGCCTACTTCTCCGAGACGCTCATCGGGAACGCCCACGACGGCCACCTGGGCGATGTCGTCGTTCGTCAGCAGCATGTTCTCGATCTCGGCCGGATAGGCGTTGAAGCCCCCCACGATGAACACGTCCTTCTTGCGGTCGGTGATCTTGAGGTAGCCGCGGTCGTCCATAACGCCGATGTCGCCGGTGTGCAGCCAGCCATCGCCGTCGATCGTCGCCTTGGTCTCGGCCGGCTCGTCGTAATAGGCGAGCATGACGTTGTAACCGCGCACGACGATCTCGCCGGCGTCGCCGCGCGCCACCTCCTTCCCGTCATCGTCGACGACCTGGACGTCGACACCGGGGATCGCCCGACCCGACGTGGTGGCGATCGTCTCGGGATCGTCGTCGTGGCGGCACATCGTGGCGATCCCGCACGCCTCGGTCAGGCCGTAGCCGGTGATGACGGTTTCGAACCCAAGCACGTCGCCCATCTTCTTGACGAGCTCGACGGGGATAACGGCGGCGCCAGTGACCGCAAGGCGCAGCGACGACATGTCGTGCTTGTCGAGGTCGGGGTGGTTCAACAGCGTCTGGTAGAGCGCGGGCGGTGCCGGCAGCATCGAGATTCGGTCGGCGGGAATCCGCTCGAAGACGGCGGCCGGGTCGAACACGGCGTGGGGAAGGATCGTCGCCCCGGTCACGAGCGACGCCACGATTCCGGCCTTGTACCCGAAGGCGTGGAAGAAGGGGTTCACGATCAGGTAGCGGTCGCCGGCCCGCAGACCCACCACGTCGGCCCAATCGGCGTAGGCGCGCAGAGCCTGGGCGTGTGTGCATATCGCACCCTTGGGCTGACCTGTCGTGCCCGACGTGAACAGGATGTCGGACACCTCATCGGGATTCACGCCGTTGACGCGGGCGTCGACATCCTCCTCGGCGACCGACTGGCCGTTGCCGATGAAGTCCGACCATGCGGTCGTGCCCTTCGGTGCGTTGCCGCGGATGACGACGATGTGTGCGAGATCGGCAAGGTTGGCGCGCTCGGGCTCGAGCATGGCGACGTAGTCGGTACCGAGGAAGTCACTGACGGTCAGCAGCACCTTGGCGCCGCTCTTGCGCAGGATGTAAGCCCCTTCCTGGCCCTTGAAGCGGGTGTTGAGCGGCACGAGAACAGCACCGGCCGAGTGCAGGCCGCCGAGGGCCACCACCCACTCCCAGGTGTTCGGCGCCCAGATCGCAACCCGGTCACCGGGCTGCACGCCGAGGGCGACGAACGCTCGCGCTGCTTCGCGCACGGCGCCGTGCAGCTGTCGGAACGTGAAGTGCACGGGAGCATCTTCGAGGGCCGACGCATCGCCGAAGCGGTCGGCAGCACTGGCCCAGAGCTTCGGCAGGGTGCCGAACTCCTGATCACCCCTCATCCAGGCGAGCCTACTGAGACTTCTGACGCGCCGTCAGGTAAGGCGTCGGGTACCGTTCGACGCGTGAGCGCACACAGCCGGGACGAGGTCGAAGCGGCGTTCATCGAGTACATCAAGGTGGGCGCGGTCGGCGAGGACTGGGCGGCGTGGGCCGACCTGTTCACCGACGATGCCGTGTACATCGAGCACGTCCTCGGAACGATGACGGGTCGCGCCCAGATCAAGCCGTGGATCACGCAGATCATGGCGGCCTACCCCGAGCTGTACACCGTCTATGAGTGGCACATCATCGAGGACGACCGCGTCGTCTTCTACATGCAGAACCGGCGCGACAACCCCGAGCCCGGCAAGCCCCCGATCGATTTCCCCGGCGTCACGATCCTCCACTACGCCGGCGACGGGAAGTGGGACTACGAGGAAGACTTCTGGGCCTTCCCGATGGCCCAGAAGGCACAGGCCGAGTACGTCGACGCCCGCGGCAAGTTCGACCCCGAACACTCGATCAAGATGACCCGCCACCATTGGCCCGCCGAACCCGACTGGGCCCGCGGCCCCGAGCGGGGCCCCCGAGCGCGCTAGCCGGCGCCGACCTGGGACGCCACCGCCTGCGCCCACTGGCCGGCCAAGGCCTGGTCGTCAGGGGCCTGCACGCAGTGACAGATGTGCAACCGGACGACTGAGTCGCCTGCGACGAACGACGCGCGGAACGGCGGCCCCTCCGTGATGAGGTAGTTCACGCCGCCCGAGAGCGAAGAGATCACGTGAGGGTTCTCGAGGATCCCGGCGCTACACGCGGCGAGCATCGTGCCGCGGTTGAAAGCGCGGGCGCCGGCGGCGGTGGTGAAGCGGAGCACGAGGGCGCCGTAATTCGAGCTTCCGTTTTGGAACTCTGCCTCGTCGGCATTCACGAAACCGTTCTGGACGAGCAGTTGCTGCCACTGGGCCGTCGTGGCGTCACTCGGACCGGCGCTGGCAGCGAGGTAGTCGGCGATCGTGCCCCAATGACTGACGCCCGCAACGGACGGATGCTCGAACCCCGGCAGTGGGAGCGGCGGGAAGGCGTTGGTCTGCAGGAGGCTGCCGATGTCGACGGTCCGCTTCGAGTTCCGCGTCGAGAGCGAGTCGACCATCTGGGTGCACGATGAAGACTGCGTCGCCGCCGGAGGCTGAACGTCCGCCGGTGGGATGGCAGCGGACGGGCCGCCCGGCGACGACGCAGATGGTGCCGGCGCCTGCAGCGCCGGAGCGATGGTGGTGGGCGTGACGCCCGAGGAGGAGGGAGACAACCCGCCGGCCGCGAGCGACGACACGATCGGGCGCACGGGATTGGTGGCCCGGTGCACGGCCGCACCGATCCCTGCGATGAGGATCGCCAGGACGAGCAGCGCGGTCAGGGGAACCGTCGGGTCGTAGCCACGCAGGAGAGGCGACGCCGTCGGGGAACGTTCGGCCGCGGGCGGCGCGACCGGAGCCGTGGCCGGACCCGCCAGATCAGGGGCGAGCGCTTCCGACGCGTTCGACTGGACCGGCTCGGCCGCGTGATACAGCTGCTGGTGGATCTCGAGTCCGCCCGCCGTAGCCATCGCCTTGCCGCACTCAGAGCAGGTATGCACGTCAGACGCTCCCTGGCAGCACGAGGGCGCGCAGCATGTCGGGGTACTCGTGGACAGCGCGGTGGCTGCCTTGGGTGGCGATGTCGACCTCCCACAGAACGCCGCTGTGCGGCACCAGAACCACCACGCCGTCGTGGCCCTTCGCGGTCACCGCCACCTGCACGCCCCGCCCCATCGGATACGTCACGACATGGGCGGTGCCGCTTCGGATCGTCGTGCCCTCGGGCATCGGGACCTGGTTGGCGTTCAGGGCCTCGGCCATGCGGTCGAGCGAGACGAACTGCGATATGGGCACGGGCAGGCGTTCGACGAGGAAGGTCGCGGCGCTCGGTCCCTGCAGCGCGAATTCGATACCGCTCGGCAACTCGGTCGCGTTGACGAGGTGCCAGTCGGAGCGGGCCCGGACCGACACACCGTTCGCGGACACGAGGTGCGTCGGGCCCAGCGCGACGACCGTCGCCAGCACGACCAGTGAGCCGTTGAATGCCGCGTGGGCCGAGATCGACGCCCAGAGACCCCGGCGCCAATACAGCGTGCCCAGAACGACACCGCACGACGTGAAGTACGTGATGCCGACGGCGCTCCACTGCAAGTGGGCGAGGCCGAAGAGCAGAGCGCTGACGCCGATGGCGACTGGTGCACCGCGGCGGCGGAGCGACTCGGCGACGACGCCGCGGAAGAGCAGCTCCTCCACGACCGGGGCAACGACGGCAACAGCGACGAAGGCGAGGAGGATCCGCGCCAGCGAGGCTTCGGAGACGATCGCTTCGGTGCCGGGGTCGAGCACAGGATGTCCGCTCGCCACCCACCCGAAGATCACGAGCGCGACGGCCGCTGCGAAACCAACCTCCGCACCGAGCAGGCGGGCCGTGCGCGGATCCCCTCGCAGCCACGCCGGCTTCAGCGTGAGCAGAGGCCCGGTCATCATGGCGAGAACGACGGCGTAGAAGAGGAGCCCGAGCCAGGTCCCCAACATGATCGCCGTGTTGTCCTCCATGTGACCGGTGCGCACGAGGGCGATGAAGAAGCCGGTCTGCGCGATGTTGAGGACAATCACGCCGATGGCGAGCCGTACAGCGCGCACACGGGGCTTCGGCATGGCTTGCACGTGGTGCTCGGGCATCCGCATCGTCAGCGTCGCCACGTTGCGCGGAGGCATGCGTCCGCAGTGGGGGCACATGCTGAGCCCGACGGCGTTCAAGCGCCCGCATGCGCAGGTCCACTCTTCTGCGCTGGCGGTGAAGCGTTCTTCGAGCCCTGTCTGCATCCCACATCCCCGAGGGGGGCCGAGACAATCCGGGCCTCCCCGCTCTCAGTATCGGGATCGGTCGTCCGTTTCGACAGGGCCCCTTCCGGTCATTCCGGAGCCTCCGATCGGGCTAGTCAGACAGACTGTGGCCGTGCGCTTCTCATTTGCAGAGTCCATGGTCGACCCGTCCTTTTACGCACCGCTCGCCCAGGCGGCCGAGGAGGCGGGCTACGACAACTTTGTGGTGCCCGACAGCATCGCCTACCCGCGCGAGTCCGACGCCACCTATCCCTACAACCCCGACGGCACGCGTGAGTTCCTCGACGACAAGCCGTTCATCGAGCCCTTCGCGCTGATCCCGGCATTGGGGGCGGTCACGCAGCGGATCCGGTTCACGACGTTCGTGGTCAAGCTCCCGATCCGCCATCCGGTGCTGGTCGCCAAGCAGGCCGGGTCGGTCGCGGTGCTGACCGACAACCGGTTCGTGTTCGGCGTCGGCACCAGCCCCTGGCCCGAGGACTACGCCCTCACCGACGTGCCGTGGGAACGCCGTGGCAAGCGCATGGACGAGTGCATCGAGATCATCCGTGGGCTCACGAGCGGCGGCTACTTCGAGTACAAGGGCGAGATCTTTGACGTGCCTGCGGTGAAGATGACGCCGGTGCCCACGCGCCCCGTGCCGATCCTTCTCGGCGGCCACGCCGAGGCCGCACTGAAGCGTGCCGCGCGGCTGGGTGACGGCTGGATGCACGGCGGCGGCGATCCTGGCAACCTTCCCGGGCTGCTCGCCCGCCTCAACGAGCTGCGACGCGAGTACGGACGCGAGAAGGAGCCGTTCGAGGTCCACGCCATCTCCATGGACGCTTACACCGTCGACGGCATCCGCCGCCTCGAGGACGAAGGCGTCACCGACGCCATCGTCGGCTTTCGCTACCCGTACAGCGAAGGACCCGACACCGAGCCGCTGCAGACCAAGCTCGACAACCTCCACCGCTTCGCCGACGACGTCATCGCCAAGGTGAACAGTTAACGGTTAGGCGAGCGCCTTCTTCAGGACCTCGCCGGCGGCGGTGACGTCGTCTGCGTCGTTGGCGAGGGGAAGGTTGAAGATGAGTTCCTGGGCGCCGGCGTCGACGAGCTCACGGAGCTGTTCGGCGACCGAGTCGGCGTCGCCGAAGGTGGCCGCCTCGCGGGCCCACTCCTCGCCCATGGCGCCCGCCACGCCCTGACGCAGCTGCTCGGCCTCGTCGGCGGACCGCGCGAGGAAGAGCGAGCCCAGGCGGGTGATCTGGATCTCGGACGGGTCACGGCCGACGTCGGCGCAGTGGTTGTGCAGGATCTCGATGTTCTTGCGCAGCGTGTCAGCGGAGCCGAAGACGTTGGAGATGTCGGCGTACTTGGCGACGGCGCGCAGCGTCCGCTTCGGCCCGCTGCCACCGATCATGATCTTCGGCCCGCCGGGCTGGACCGGGCGGGGGATGTTGCGGGCCTCCTTGATGCGGTAGTAGCGGCCTTCGAACGTCGGGAGCTCCTCGGTGAACATCAGCCGGCAGATCTGCACGGCTTCCTCAAGGCGGTCCATGCGCTCGCCGACCGGCGGGAAGTCGACGCCCAGGCCCTCGTGCTCGACGTCGTACCAGGCGGCGCCGATGCCGAGCACGGCGCGCCCTGACGAAATGATGTCGAGCGTCGTCACCTCCTTGGCGAGGAGGGCCGGGTTGCGATACGTCACGCCGGTGACGAGCGTGCCGAGGGTGACCTTCTTGGTCCGCGCCGCCAGGGCGCCGAGCAGCGTGTAGCCCTCGAGCATCTTGTCGTCGGCGCCGCCCAGGCCCGGCAGTTGGTAGAAGTGGTCCATCACCCACAGCGACGTGAAGCCGCTGTCGTCGGCGGCGGTCGCCATGGTCGCCACGTGGTCGAAGAGGCGGTCGTCGGGGACCGGGAATGTGAACTTCGGCAGCTGCAGTCCGTAGGTCGTCATCGTTCGCGGACCATAGCCCCGGCTGTGGCGATCTTCACAGAGGATTCCCGGCTTTTGTGAAGAAGAAGAGAACGTGAGCCTGTTGCGGCTCGAGGGGGTCCGGAAGGGATTCCGAAGGGGGCGGGAGGAGGTCCTCGCCCTCGACGGTGTCGACCTTTGCTTGGACGCGGGCGACTTCACGGCGCTCGTCGGTCCCAGCGGCTCGGGCAAGTCGACGCTGCTCCACCTGGCCGGCGGCCTCGACAAGCCTGACGCCGGGCGCATCCTGCTCGAGGACCGGGACCTGTCGACGCTGTCGGCCGGCGAGCGGGCCCAGCTCCGCCGCCGCCAAGTCGGGTTCGTCTTTCAGTTCTTCCACCTCATTCCGACCCTGACCGTCGCCGAGAACGTCGAGCTGCCGCTGATCCTCGACGGAGCGCGCAGCGGCAACGGCCGGGTCGGCGACCTGCTCGATCGCGTGGGTCTCAGTCACCGCACCGACCACCTGCCGGGCGAGCTCTCCGGCGGCGAGATGCAACGGGCGGCCATCGCCCGAGCGCTCGTGGCCCGGCCAAAGCTCCTGCTGGCCGACGAGCCCACGGGCAACCTCTACTCGTCGACCGGCGCCGAGATCCTCGACCTGCTCTGCCAGCAGGTCCTCGAGGAGGGCACCGCCCTGCTCATGGTCACCCACGACCGCGCGGCCGCCACACGTGCGAAGCACATGCTGCACCTCCGCGACGGTCAACTGGCAAGCAGATGATCCGGGCCGCACGGCTGCTGAACCTGCGGCGCATCCGGCGGCAACCGTTCCGCGTCCTTCTCGCGATCCTCGCCGTCGCTGCGGGCATCTCGCTGGCCATGGCGATCTTCGTGGTGTCGGCCAGCATGTCGGCGTCGTTCGCCAAGTTCGGGCGCTCGCTTGCCGGCCCGGCGCCCCTCCGCATCGTGGGCGCGACCTCTCGCGGCGGTCTCGATGAGCGCGTACTGACGACTGTCGACAAGACACCTGGCGTGGCCGCTGCCGTCCCGGTCGTCCAAGCCGTGACGTTCGGGCATTCGTCGCCAACTTCGACGAAGGACATCGGCGTCCTCGCCCTCGGCGTCGACTGCCGCATCGAAGCCTTCGTCGGCAGCTTCGGGTGCGACCCGCAGGCGCTGGCGTCCGTGAGCGACACGGCGCCGCCGCTCATCGGGCCATCGCTGGCGCGGCGGCTTGGTCCCCAAGGCGAGATCGACAGCGACCACGGCACAATTTCATTGCAGGGCGCACCTGTCCAAGCGCGCCTCGACAGCATCGGCGGCGGTCGGATCGCGGTCTTCGCACTGCCGGTGGCCCAGCGCCGGTTTGCCCGGCCGGGCGGTCTGGACGTGATCTATGTGAAGCCGGCGCCGGGCGTCGACGTCGGCACCCTGCGGACGCGGCTCGCTCGCGCAGTCGGGCCGTGGAACGGTGTCCTGCGCTCGACCGACGCCCCGCCCGCGGCCGGCCTCGCCCTCGGGACGTTCCTGCCGATCTTCGGCATGCTGAGCATCTTCGCTATCGCCATCGCCGCCGTGCTCGTGTACGACACAGTGAGCCTCTCGGTCGAAGAGCGACGACGAGACCTGGCGATCGTCGGTGCGCTCGGCGGCCGGTCGCGCACGATCGTCGGCGGCACGATGGTCGAGACAGGCCTTCTCGGTCTGGTGGGTGGGGTGCTCGGTGGCGCCGGTGCGATCGTCCTGGCCCGCCCGATCACGGCGAGCATGAGCACGTTCACAACACGCTTCATCGGCGTCCCGGTGACGGTGCACGTCAGCGCCATGCCGTTCGTGTTCGGCGCGATCCTCGGGGCCCTGATCGGAGCGGCGGCCGCATGGTTGCCGGCGCGCCGAGCGACGCGTATGGACGTCGCCGCCGAGTTGTCGAACCGGCAGATGCGTGACGAGACCGCACCGCCACTCCGCGTCAGGCGGGCGATCGTCTTCACCGTGCTGAGTGGCAGTTCCCTGTTCGTGTGCTGGCTGGCGCAGCGCAACGGTGCGCTTTCCAAGTGGCAGCTGCCGGCCGGCCAGCTCGGCGTTGCCGCCGCGTCGACGTTGTTGATCACCGCTTCGGGCGCCTGGGCCCCGGTCCTGTTGCGGGCGGTGGGCCGCTCGATGCGGCGGCCGGCGGCGGCCACGCGGCTCGGGCTGGCCAACCTGGTGCGGGACCCGGGGCGCACAGCCACCATGGTCGCTGCGGTTGCGGCACCCGTTGCCACGGCGTTCATCATCGTCAGCTTCGTCTCCTCCATCCACGACGGCGTCACGCGCGGGTTCACCAAGGGGTTCATCGGCGAGGTCCGGGTGGCCCAGGTCGACCCGAACAACAGCATCAACGTCGAGTCCAAGCTCTCGCCCGAGGTGCTCACCCGCCTCCGGACGTTCCCGGGCGTCGGCCAGGTCCACCGCACGGCGTACGTCCTCACCGGCCATGAGGCGAAGAAGCTCGTCGGCGTCAAGGCGATAGAGAATCCGAGGCCCAGCCAGCTGCTCCCCATGCTCAACGGGCACGGTGACCTCGGCCGTCTGGCGCGGGGTGAAGTTGTGGTCGGCCCGGGGATCGCCCGGCGCTTGGACCTCCGCGGCGGATCGACCCTGCTGCTCGACACACCGAGTGGCAGCGCGCCCGTGCACGTGCAAGGCGTGTGGCAGGACGGCGACACGAACGGCCAGTCCGTCACCATGTCGTTGCCGCTGCTTGAGTCGCTCTACGGCCCCCAGCCCTCGCAGGAGGTCTACATCGACCCGGTGCCGGGCGTGTCCGCGGCGTCGCTGGCCGCCAACCTCCGGACCGCCGGGATCGCACCACGGCTACAGGTTCAGACCGCGCCGGAGCTGGCGGCGAAAATCTCGAAAGAAATCAACGGCCAGTTCGCGTCGTTCTGGGCGCTGCAGCGCGGGCTGCTGCTCGTGGCATTCGTCGCCGTGCTGTCGACGCTGCTCCTCGTCGCCGTCCAGCGCCGCCGGGAGCTGGCATTGCTGTCGGCTGTCGGCATGGCGCCCGCCGAACTCGGGCGTATGGTCGTGTCCGAAGCCGTGGCCATCGGCGTGATCGGGACCGCCCAAGTGGTCGTGTTCGGCACGGGGATGTACTTCGCCCTGCACGAGATGATCCCCATCATCGTCGGGTTCAAGGATCCGTTCCGGTTGGCCCTGCCCGCGATCCCGCTGTGGGGTGTGATCGCCACGATCGTCGTCGTCGCCGGCGCCGCCTTGCCCGCCTGGCGGAGCGCGCACGTCGAGGTCGTGGAGAACCTCCAGTACGAATAGCTTGCCGAGCCGTGGCTTTGGAGCTCGGCGACGAAGAGCTGCGGATCATCGGCTCGCTCATCGAGAAGGAGCTGACGACCCCGCAGCAGTATCCCCTCACGTTGAACGCGCTCGTACTGGCGTGCAACCAGACCTCGAACCGCTACCCGGTCGTCACCTATGAGGAGCGGGAGGTCGAGAACACGGTGATGGGCCTGAAGGACAAGGGCCTGGCCCGGGTTGTGCATCCCTCGCACGGTCGCTCGGCGACCCGATACCGCCAGGTCCTGCACGAGGCGCTGTATCTCGAGCGTGAGGAGCTGGCGGTACTCGGCGTCATGATGCTACGCGGTCCGCAGACGCTCAACGAGCTGAAGACGCGCACCGAACGGGGCGCAGACTTCGCCGATCTTGACGCCGTCCAGCGCACGCTCGACGCGTTGGCCGGGCGCGAGGAACCGCTGGTCGTCCGCATCCCCCGTCAGTCCGGCCAGCGGGAGGACCGCTACGCCCACCTGCTCGGCGGCGAGGTCGACATCGACGCCATCGCCGCCTCAGCACCGGCACCCGTGGCCGGGCGTACGTCGAGGTCCGACGATGTCGCCGACCTCCGCGAGCAAGTGGAGGCGTTGCGCCGCGACCTCGACGACCTGCGCCGGGAGCTCGGCTTCGAGGGCTGACCCGGGCCCGAGCACTCTGGCGGTCGTGGGAGTCGCTGTATGGCGGCGGCACCCACGACCGCCAAAGTGTGAGCGGTCAGCTGCTGACGCGTTCGGCGAATCGGCGGAGGCCGACGGGCCAGCCGCCATCGGACCCGACGGCATCGCGCATCGCTTCCCAGCCGCCGCCGTGGCGGTCGAGGTTGCGGTGCTCGAGCTCGACGCGGGTGCGGTTGTCACCCTCCGGGATGAAGCGAACTTCGATCTCGCTGGTCTTCGATGGATCGGTCTCGATCTGCCACTGGAGGCTGATGTCCCAGCTGAAGACGACCCGCTCGGGCGGCTCGTACGCCAGCACGCGGGCCCAACGGCACTCGGTGCCATCGGTGGCGCGATCGATGACGTGGCCGCCGACGCGGGGTTCGAACACCATCTCGGCGAGCTCGCCCTGCAGGATGTGGTGCTCGGGTACCCACCACTTGCCGATGTCGGTGGTGAAGAAGTCGAATGCCCTCTGTTGGGGTGCGTCGACGACGATCGACGTCTGGACGGCGGCATCCGTTGCCTGGGCTGTCATGAACTCTCCTCGTTGTCCTGCTCCAAGGCGTCCTTGAACGCCGCGAGCGATCGGTTCCAGAACCCGTCGAAGTAGGCGCGCAAGGCGCCGATGCCCTCCGGGTTCAGCTGGTAGAGCCGGCGGGTGCCCTCCTGGCGGTCGATCACGAGGCCCGCTTCCTTCAGCACCTTGAGGTGCTGGGAGACGGCGGGCCTGGTGACCGGCAGCTCCTTGGCGATCTCCCCCACCGGCCGTGGACCCTCGGCCAACAGCTCGAAGATGGCGCGCCGGGTCGCATCCCCCAGCGCCGTCATCCCGTTCCCTTGGTAAGTTACCACTAACCGTTAGTAGACACTAACCGATGGCGTCTCGTCAAGTCCCCTGCGACAATGCGCGATGGCACAGGGCGAGGTGACCTTTGGGGACGACATTGCCGCGAGCCTCGCCGTGTGGAAGACGGCGCCGGCGCTACCGCTGATCACCGCGGCCCTCGCCATCCTGTTCGATCTGCCGGACGTCGTCGGCCCTGCCGCGACCCTTATCTCGCTACCTGCGATCTTGCTGCTCACCGGTTTCGCCGGCACCCAACGCATCTGGTACCTGCGCGTGTTTCGGGGACGAACGCTGGCGCGTGACCTCGTGTGGCCGATGACGTTGGCCTTCATGGGCCGCTTCATCGCCCTCGGATTCCTGGTCGGCATCCCGTTCGCTCTCTTCGTCGTGCCCCTCCTCTTGTCCGTCAGCGGCGTCGGATCAAGGGCGCTCGTCACCGTCCCACTCGTGTTGGTCGGCGACTTCATAGGGACGTTCATCACGGCCGCGCTCGCCTTCTCGACGAAGCATGTCTTCGAGGCCGTGTCGATCGGCTGGCAGACACTCTGGTCTGGTTGGCCGGCGACCGCGCCCTACGCCGTCGTCGCCCCCCTGGTCGTCATCGCCCTCGGACAGACGCTCGGCCGCACCGCCGGCGGCGCCGCGTCGGTCGCCGTCGAGCTGGTGGGGACCCTGCTCGCTCTGCTCTGCAAGGGCGCAACAACCGCCTACTACCTACGAGTCCACGAGGTGGGCGAGTACGGAGCGGCCGCGGCGCAATGACAGTCGGCGCGTCGGCGCCTCCTGAGAACGCCTCCAATCCTTCAATCGACAGCCTCAAAACCCGGTCAAATCGGCCACGCGCAACACATTGGGGGCGTTTTGATGGCGCAGCGCCGGCGCCGACCTACGCGCCGTGGTCTTCGGTGAGGTGGCGGCGGAGGAGGTCGTCGCCGAAGTCGTTGGCGGGGTCGCGCCAGACGGAGTGGGCGTGGTTGGCGTCGTTCTGGGTGTTGTCGTATTCGACGAGGAAGCGGCTGCCGGAGAGCCGGTAGTAGTGGTGGCTCCCTCGCTCGGGGGATCCCGCCCAGGCGAAGTGAACATCTGACGTGTCGGTGTCGACCGGGAACTTCACTCGGTCGACGTGCAAGTCGACGAGGGCGTCGGCGATCGAGCGCGCCGACCCCGATAGGTCAGCCAAGGCGACGCCGCCCGAGAGGTCGACCCCTACGCGCGGCGAGTTGAAGGTGAGGATGTCGTCGGGCGCCCGGTCGTCGATCAGCGCCCGCTTGCGCTGATCCGCCGGAAGCGCCTCGAGGAGCGCGCGACCCGTGTCCTCCTCCTCGGCGAGCGGGCGGAGGACGACACGATCGCCGTGAACGACCTCGGCCGGGTTGGAGCCGAGGAAGCACGGCGTCGACGCCACCTCGCCGTCGACGACCGTGACGTGCAGCGAGACATGGTGCCCCTCGAAACGCCAGCCCCACGGCCCGATGCCGCCGGCATCGCCGAACAGCGTCGTGAAGTACTTGCTCGGGTCACGCGGCAGACCGTCGGGGCGGCGCCGGCCACGGCCGCCGAGCTCCATCTCGCGGAGCACTTCCTCGAGACCGATGATCGTGGTGACCTTGGCGTACGCCGGAAGGCTGAGCACGGCGGCCACGATGCCGAAGGCCAGCTGCTGTTGGTCAGAGCTCAGGTCGGAGAACGGCACGCCCTGCCGCGGCGCCGGCCAGTACATCCAGTTGCGGCGTTCCTGCTCGTTGTCGAACGGCAGCACGAGCCGCTCGTCATCGAGCGCGACACGGAGGGCGAGCACCGCCTCCTTCAGGCGGTCAACGCTCATCTCAACCAGTACTTGAGAGCGGCGGCCGCTTCCTCCATGGCGGGGGCGGCGGCGGGCACGACAGCGTCGAGGCCGAAGAAGCCGTGGATCATCCCGTCGTAGCGGCTGGAACGGGCCTCGACGCCCGCCTGCTGGAGGGCGTCGGCATAGGCCTCGCCTTCGTCGCGGAGCGGGTCGTACTCGGCGGTGATGACCAGCGCCGGCGGCAGCCCGCCAAGGTCGGGCGCGTACAGCGGCGACAGCAAGGGGTTCTTGCGATCGACGTCATCGGGCGCGTAGTGGTCGTAGAACCAGGCCATGTCCGCGGCCGTGAGTAGGTAGCCCTCGGCGTTCTCTTTGACCGACGGGAAGCTCATCGTGCCGTCGATGACCGGGTACACCATCAGCTGGAACGCGATCGTGGGTCCGCCTCGATCTCGGGCGAGCAACGACGTGACCGCTGTGAGGTTCCCGCCCGCACTGTCGCCGGCAACGGCCAATCGGGTGCCGTCGACCTTGAGCTGCTGGGCGTTCTCGGCGATCCATTTGGTGACCGCGTAGCAGTCCTCCGCCGCGCACGGGAACGTGTACTCCGGCGCCAGCCGGTAGTCGACGCTGATGACCGTCGCGTTTGCGTCGCGTGCGAGTTTGCGACAGATGTTGTCGTGGCTCTGGATGTTGCCGATCACCCAGCCGCCGCCGTGGAAATAGACGACGACGGGAAGTACGGCGTCGGCGGCCGGCGAGTACAGCCGCAAGGGAATCTCACTCGCCGGCCCGGGGGCGGTGAGGTCCTCCACGCGAGGCAGGTCGACTCTTTCGCCGCCGGCGATCGTGTCGAACTGCTCGATCATGGCCCGGGCCTGCTCGACGCCCATCTCGCTGAGGCTGCCTTGGCCTCCCTGGTCCATCGCTGACAGCAGCAGTTCGACGTTTGGGTCCAGGGCCATGCGGGCTCCTTCTCGTTATTGACTCAGGGCGGCTGCCGTCTTCCTAGCCCACGGGTAGTCGGCCTTGCCGCTCGGAGACCGCACGAGCTCGTCGAGCACGTAGATCTGACGAGGCGCCTTGTAGCCGGCGACCTTCGTGCGGCAGTGGGCGACAACCTCGTCGGGGTCGAGCGTGCGGCCCGGCCGGGCCTGCACGAGCGCCGTGACCCGCTCTCCCCACTTCTCGTCCTTGACGCCGACAACTACCGCGTCGAACACGTCCGGATGACTCTTCAGGGCGGCCTCGACCTCTTCGGGATAGATCTTCTCGCCGCCCGAGTTAATGCACACCGACCCGCGCCCGAAGACGAGCACAGTCCCGTCGGCTTCGATGGTGGCCATGTCTCCGGGCAAGACCCACCGCTGCCCGTCGATCTCCTTGAACGTCGTCGCCGTCTTCTCAGGGTCGTTGTAGTAGCCGAGAGGGACGTGGCCTTTGAGGGCGACGCGGCCGACGACGCCGGAGCCGGGCTCGACGGGCTTCAGGTCGTCGTCGAGCACCGTCGTGTTGTCGTTCATGGTGAAGCGCAGACCCTTCTCGGGGCTGGACTCCGCAGCCATGGTCCCTTGGTGTCCCGTCTCGGACGCGCCGTAGGCGTCGACCAGGAAGATGTTCGGCAGGTGCTCCTTCAGTTGATCGCGCACGGCGTCGGAGAACACAGCGCCGGCCGAGCTGATGACGATCAGTGAGGAGAGGTCGTAGTTGGCGTCCGGCTCGTCGAGAGCGTCAGCGAGGGGACGGGCCATGGCGTCGCCCACCAAGCTGACGGTGTTGACCTTCTCCCGCTCCATGAGTCGCAGCGCCGCCTTGGGCTCGAACTTGTGCTGGAGGACGACCTTGCCGCCCCAGTGGAAGCAGATGAACGATGCCAGCTGGGCGGCGCCGTGCATGAGCGGCGCCATCGGGAAGGTGGCGCTTGGATCGCGGCCGGCCGCCTGCTCGGCGATCTGCTCGGGACGCTCCGCGGGCCGGCCGGCAGGATCCCCGCCGCCCATCCCCGAGAAGAAGATGTCCTCTTGGCGCCACATCACACCCTTGGGCATCCCGGTCGTGCCGCCGGTGTAGATGATGTAGAGGTCGTCGCCGGACCGCGGCCCGAACCCTCGCTCCGGCGAGCCCTTGAGGATGGCCTCGTCCCACGGCACGGCGTCGAGCCCACCGAGATCGGCGCCGCTGTCGTCGTCAACGAGGACGACGTGCTTGAGCTTCTCGGTGCGCACCGCCGCGGCCCGGCTGGCTAGCTCACGATGGACAACGAGGGCGACAAGGTCGGCGTCGTTGTAGAGGTAAGAGAGCTCCTCCTCGACATACCGGTAGTTGACGTTGACGGGCACAGCGCGGATCTTCAGGCACGCCACCGCCGTCGTGAGGTACTCGATGCTGTTGTAGAGCTGGACGCCGACGTGCTGGCCGGGCTGCACACCGGCCTCCTGCAGGTGGTGCCCGAGCCGGTTGGCCTTTTCCTCGAGCTCGGCGTAGGTCAGCCGGTCGTCCTCGCAGACGATCGCCTCGCGATCGGGGACGACGTCGACGATCGTCTCGAAGATGTCAGCGAGATTGAAGTCCATTTGCTTGTCCTCGACCCTAAATGTGCCGATGGTTTGAGTAGTGCCTGCGGTCAAGATTCCGGCCCAGCGCAGTGGATGGCTGGGATTCGATCTGAGCGACCTGCTCGACGCCATCGGCGAGCATCCCGAGTTCGTCTGGCAGGTCGTGGATGCTCGGTTCGGCTTCGACGACGAGGCGGTGTCGGACACGTGGCAGGCCGTGGCCTACGACTCCCGCATGGCAAGCGGCGTCGACATCAAGTGGGAGCAGATGGAGCAGCTGGCCACGGCCGGCGGGCAGATCGTCGGTGGCACATTCACGGCCTTCGACGGCCACGACGCGATGGTCCAGCTGGTGGCGTTCGGCAGCAGTCACTGGGTGGTGTGGGCCCGCCGGTCCCGCGTCCTCGAGCGGGTGCGCACCGCGTTCACCGGCGTCGAGGACTACGACGTACGCGTCCCACACCGCTGATCAGACCGGCTGGTCGGCGAGGGACTTGCCGAGCTTGACCAGCTGCGGCGTGGCCGAGCCCAACGTGAGCTCGCACTGCTTGGCCCAGAGGAAGTAGCGGTGCAGCGGGTAGTCGACATCGACGCCGATACCGCCGTGCAGATGCTGGGCGGCGTGCGCGACTCGCTGGCCGCCCTCGGCGGCCCAGAACTTGGCGACGGCGATCTCGTCTGCCGACGGCAGGCCCTCGGCCAGGCGCCACACCGCCTGCCACGCCGTGAGGCGCACGCCCTCGGTGTCGATGTAGGCGTCGGCTGCCCGCTGGGCAACGGCCTGAAAGGCGGCCAGCGGGCGTTCGAACTGCTCGCGCGTCGACGTGTACTCGGCGGTCATCTTGAGCGCCTGCTCGCACACCCCGAGCTGGATGGCGCACAGAGCCGCCGTCGCGCGCTGCACGATCCACTCGGTGATCTCCGCACCCTGCGACGCGTCGCCGAGGGGCTCGGCCTCGGCGTCGTTGAGCGTGACCTTGAAC
>JAFAUA010000280.1 GCA_019243595.1 Acidimicrobiia bacterium | reverse complement strand
CTGGCGCTGCGAATGCGGCTACACGAATCTCGGCTCCAAGACGTGCCTCGTCTGCCGGCGGCCGCGCCAGGCAGTGCCGCCCCCGGCGCCCGAGGCGCACATCGATGAGCCCCCGCCGCGGGTGGAGCAGAAGCCGGCCGAGAAGAGGTCGGTGCAGAAGAGGACCGCCAAGGCGAAGCCTGTCGCCAAGAAGCAGGCCGCCAAGGCGAAGCCGGTCGCCAAGAAGCGACCGGCTCGCAAGAAGTCGACTTAGCCGGGCTGGACGGGGGTCGGACCCCCGCGGATCGAACCGTCGGGCATGACGTCGGCCTCGGACTTGCCCCAAACCGGAGAGTCGCCCGCGGTCTCGACGTTGAAGCCGTAGTCGTAGGTGAGCTCGCCGCCAAGGGTGCCACCCACGGTGATGAGGCCGAGGATCACGAGCGAGACGATCACGACCCGCCCGGGCGTGACGAGCGCGTCGTCGTAGAGCCACGTCCGCATGATGAGGTTGACGATCACGAGGACGGTGGCCGTGATCATCGTCCAGGCGTGGGCGTTGATCGTGCGCCGGGCCTGCGTTCCCGCCTCACTCGCCTTCCACCAGTCCCAGAAACCGGTCAGCGCGGTCGCCAGTGAGACCACGGCGCCGACCCACAGCGTGAACGTGGCCCCCTTGTAGAGCTGGAAGGCCACGTCCTTGTGACCGGAGTGGAGGATCTTCGAGAGAACGTCGAGCACCGCGACAACCGTGTACGCCCCGATCGGGACGTCGGTCAGCGGCGGGTGGAACGGCTTCCCGGCGAACCCACGCATGCCTTTGAACTTCCGGCCCGTCAGCGTCAACGACGGACGGAACGAGAACCTCCGCATGGCACCCCTTCCTCTATCGGACACCGGTTTAGACGTAGAACGTCCAGGCGGCTGATCTCAAGCCGGCGTCAGGTTGAGGTCATTCTCTCCCACAAGGGGCAGATTGAATGCAAACGTCGAGCCCCGGCCGGGTTCGCTCTCGATCTCGAGGCGCTCGCCGTGGAGCTCGACGACCTGGCGGGCGAACGCCAATCCGAGTCCCGCGCCTCGGGTGCGACGAGCCACGACGTCGCTGCCCCGGTAGAAGCGCTCGCCGAGGTGCTCGAGGTCGGCCGGGGCGATCCCCGGTCCGTCGTCGCTCACCGACACCCTGGCCTCGCCGGTGCCGTCCAGCGGCGAGGCGCGCACAGTGACGCGGGCGTCGTCGAGCGTGTGCTTGGCCGCGTTGGAGAGGAGGTTGTCGAGGACGCGCTCGATGAGCCGCGGATCGGCCGTCACGTACAGGCCCTCGTCCGTCGCGACTACGACGCGCCGCTGGCCGAACAGCGATGCCAGTCGATCGACCGAGCGCCGCACAAGCTCCCCGAGATCGAACGGCTCGGCCCGGAGCTCGAGTCGTCCGGCCTCCAGTTGGGAGAAGTCGAGCAGCGTGTTGATCGTGGCCGCGAGGGCGTCGGCGTTGCGATTCACCCGCATGAGAAGTTCACTCCGCGTCTCCTCGGGCATCTCCGTCCACCGGCTGGCGAGGGTCTTGCCCATCCCCTGGATCACGGTGAGCGGCGTCCGCAGCTCATGGGACACGTTGGCGATGAACTCGCGCTTCATGTCGTCGAGCTCGGCCAGACGGCTCACCGCGAGGCGCTCGTGCTCGTACCGCCGCACATTGGCCAGCGACCCCTCGGCCAGACGACCGAGAAGCTGAAAGGCCTCGAGCTCCTCAGGTGAGATCTCCCGCTGCGAGCGGGTGCCACCGACGAGTACGGCTGTGAGCTCCTCCCCGTCGCCCCAGATCGGTGTCGCTGCGACAGCGCGGAAGCCGAGGTCGCGCAGCTGCGGCACCCCGCGGGGGTCGGCGGCGTAGTCGTTCACAACCACTGTCGCGCCCGCCTGGCGTACGAGTGCAACCATGCCCATGGTTGCCGGGTGGACACCGTGCTCGTAGTTGTCGGGCAGGCCGCGGCCGTGCACCACGCGGTAGCTCGTGCCGCCGTCCTGGAGCAGACAGAGGTTCGCGGCATCGAACCCGAGCTCGACGACGGCGTCGACGACGTGGCCGAGCACTTCGTCGGGGTCAAGGACGTTGATACTGCTCGCGGCGCCGGCCACGGTCGCCAGCAGCTTCGCCCGCCGCTGGGACTCCGATCGTGCGGTGCCCAGCGCCCGCATCTGCTGCATGAGCTCGCCCGAGAGGAATGACCCCAGGAAGGCGACGACGCCGAGGCTGGCGAACTGCACAACCAGCACGCCACTGCCCGGGCTCTCGCCGGTGAGAGCGAGCATCGTCAGCCACGCGGCGAACGTGAACAGCAGCAGGGCCGCCTGGCCCAGGCGCGGGTAGGAGCTGACGAAGAAGAGCGTCGTGGCGAAGTACAGGAGAACGACGGGCGACCGTCCTCCGCCGCTCGCCGCGGCGGCGATGGCGATCAGCACGATGTCGAAGGCCGACCAGACGTAGAACGCGTAATCGCCGACCGACGACGCCAGCAGGCGGCGCCACGGCAAGAGCGCGACGAAGACGACGCCGACGACGGCCACGGCCACGATCACCGCGTACGGACCGGCGTCGATGTCGGGCGACCCGCCAACGAACGGGAAGACGGCCAGGGCGACGACGGCGAGGACCGTCGCCAGCACGCCGATGGGCACAGCGCGCACCCGGAACGTCGTCACCAGGTCAGGGGATCGGTCGATGCTCAAGTATCGGGCACCGCTATGGGCTGTGCTCGGCGGGCCGCAGTCGGTAGATGGCGGTGTGGTGAACGGACATGACGGGGCGCACGCCGTCGGCAACGAGCAGCACGTCGAGGTCGACGATGTCGTTGCCACGCCGCTCGCTCAGGCCGGCGATACGGCCGCGGGCCGAGAGGCGCTCGCCGTCGCGGAGGGTGGAGTGGTTCTGCACGGCGCTCGCGGTGTGGATCCACGGGCCGAGGGCGACGTTGGAGGCGAGGATGGTGTTGGCGAACGACAGCAGCCACACAGGGTGCGCGACGTCCAGCTCCCGGTAGATCGGGAGGGCGTCGCCGACGAGAGCCAGGGTCTCGTCGATCCGGCTGGCGTGGAACCCGGCGTCGAGCGAACCGAGCACGTCGACGCCGGCCAATGCCTCCGGGGTCGCGTCGAGCCGCTCCGACGGCAGCGCCGCTTCTGGGCACTGGTCGAGCCGCGGCGGTTCCGGCGCGTCCCGTGGAAGCCGTGCGGTACCGACGGCGCAGACCTCGCCGGCGCTGTTGTGCGCTTCGAGCTCGGCCCTCAGGGTGCCGTCGGTCTCGTCGGCGATGACCGTTCCGGTGACCGAGACGTCGTCGCCCTCGTAGATCGGCTTGCGGAAGCGACTCGAGAGCGCGCCCCGCTCGAGCCATGCTTCGCCCCACGCGTCGACGATCGGCGTCGTGAGGTAGCCGAACACGGTGATGCCCGG